>JAFAZZ010000467.1 GCA_019239375.1 Solirubrobacterales bacterium
GACCGCGGAGAAGCTGGTTCCGTTCGTGATCGAGGGACAGGGGATCGCGCGTCAGGGCAATCCCGTGGGCGGCGGCGGCGAGGTGACCAGCGGCACGTACTCACCCTGCCTGGAGCGCGGCATCGGGATGGCGTACGTTTCTAGCGCGCGGGCCGAGCCGGGCGAGAGCGTCGAGATTGATGTGCGTGGACGGGCCAGGCCGGCGCGGATCGAGCGGAGGCCTCTTTACCAGCGAAAGGGAGCGTGACATGGCGGACCCGAGCTATCCCGACGACCTCAAGTACCACTCCGAGCACGACTGGGCGCGGATCGAAGGAGACAGCGCTACCTTCGGGATCACCTGGTACGCCCAGGACGCCCTGGGAGAAGTCGTGTTCTTCGACGCGCCCGAGGTCGGAGCGGAGGTTTCGAAGGACCAGCCGTACACCGAGGTCGAGTCGGTGAAGGCGGTCTCCGACGTGTTCGCGCCGCTGTCGGGCGAGATCACCGCGGTCAACGACGGGCTGGCTGACAAGCCCGAGACGATCAACGAGGATCCCTACGGCGAGGGATGGCTGGTCAAGGTGAAACTCTCCGATCCCTCCGAGGTCGACTCGCTGATGGACTCGAGCGAATACCAGGCAAGCCTGGAGTAAGGAGAGCGCCCGGCAGTGACCCGTTACACCTCAGTCACCGACGCCGACCGCAGCGAAATGCTCGCCACGATCGGGGTGAGCTCGATTCGCGAGCTGTTCGCGGACATCCCCCCCGGCGTCCGGCTGAACCGATCGCTCTCGCTCGGTCCGGGGTTCGCCGAACAACAGGTTTTCGAGGAGTTCCGCGCCCTGGCGGCCCGCAACACGTCGGCCGAGGACGAGGTCTCGTTCCTGGGTGCGGGCATGTACGACCACTACGTGCCGGCGCTGGTCGACTCGATCATCCAGCGCTCGGAATTCCTCACTCCGTACACGCCCTATCAGCCCGAGATCTCCCAGGGCGGCCTGCAGGCGATGTTCGAGTACCAGACGGCGATCTCCGAGCTGACGGGGCTTCCCATCTCGAACGCCTCCGTCTACGAGGGCCCGAGCGCGGTCGCCGCCGCCGGCTACGTCGCGAAGCACACCAACCGCCGGGAACGCTTTGTCATCTCACGGGGCGTGCATCCGCACTCGCGCGAGTGCCTGCGCACCATGGCCCGTGCATGGGATATGGAGGTCGTGGAGGCGCCACTGAACCAAGGCGCCACCGAGCTCCCCGAACTGACCGAGGACGTCAGTGCTGTGATCGTCCAGCAGCCGAACTTCCTCGGCGCTGTCGAGGACCTGGAGGCGATCGCGCAGGCGGCGCACACCGCCGGAGCGTTGGCCGTCACCGCCTGCGACCCGCTGCCGCTGGCGCTGCTGAAGACCCCCGGCGAGTCAGGGATCGACATTGCGGTGGGCGAGGGGCAGTCGCTCGGCAACCGCCTGGACTTCGGCGGCCCCTCGTTCGGGTTCTTCGCGGCCACCGAATCACTGCAGCGGCGAATGCCCGGGCGGATCGCCGGCGAGACCAAGGACGTCGACGGCAAGCGCGGGTTCGTGCTCACCCTCCAGACCCGTGAGCAGCACATCCGGCGCGAGAAGGCCACCTCGAACATCTGCACCGCCCAGGCCCTGAACGCGCTGGCCGGGGTGATCTACCTGAGCTGGCTGGGGCGGCGCGGGATCGTCGAGCTGGTCGAACTGATCCTCCAGCGGACGGCGTACGCACGGGAACGGCTGACCGCGCTCGACGGGGTCTTCGTCCTGCACGACCGGCCCGTGGTGCGGGAATTCGCACTCGAGCTGGACGCGCCGGTGCAGCGCGTGGTCGCCCGCTGCCGCGAGCAGGGCGTCAACCCCGGCTACGCCCTCGGCCGCGACTACCCGGAGCACGAGAACGGGCTGCTGGTGGCGATTACCGAGCAGCGCACGCGCGCCGACATCGACCGGCTGGCCGACGCCGTCGCGGGCGCGGTCGCCGCGGAGAGGCAAGCCGTGGGAGCAAAAGCATGATCCGCGAGGCCGACGACACCCTGACGATCTTCGAGCGCTCGAAGCCGGGCCGGCGGGCGTTCATCCCCCCCGAGCTCGACGTGCCGGAGCGTCCGCTCGACGGCCTCCTCTCGCCCGAGCTCAGGCGCGCCGAGGCGCCCCGCCTGCCCGAGGTGTCTGAGCCCGAGATCGTGCGCCACTACAACCGGCTCTCCAAGCGCAACTTCGACCTCGACACCGGCTTTTACCCGCTCGGCTCGTGCACGATGAAGCACAACCCCAAGCTCCACGAGCGGATCGCGGCGCTCCCGGGCCACGCGCGGCTGCACCCGCTCCAGGACCCGCACCAGGCGCAGGGCGCGCTCGAGCTGATGTGGCGCCTGCAGGAGGCGCTGGGGGAGATCGGCGGACTGCCGCACGTGTCGCTCCAGCCGTCGGCCGGCTCGCAGGGAGAGCTGGCCGGCGTCCTACTCACGCGCGCCTACCACGAGGACCGCGGCGAGCACCGCACGAAAGTGCTGACCCCGGACACGGCGCACGGCACCAACCCGGCAACCGTGACCATGGGCGGCTACGAGGTGGTCAAGGTCGTCAGCGATGCCAAAGGCAACGTGGATCTCGACGACCTGCGCGCCAAAGCCGACGAGGACGTGGCCTGCCTGATGCTTACGAACCCCTCGACGCTCGGTCTGTTTGAGACCGGGATCGAGGAGATCGAGCGGATCGTGCACGGGGTCGGGGCCACGCTCTACTACGACGGCGCGAACCTCAACGCGATCATGGGCATCTGCCGCCCCGGCGATATGGGCTTCGACATCGTGCACTTCAACCTGCACAAGTCGTTCACCCAGCCCCACGGCGGCGGCGGCCCGGGCGCCGGGCCAATCGCCGTGTCGGAGCGGATCGAACCCTTCCTGCCACGGCCGCAGGTGGTCCGCCGCGAGTCGATCACCAACGGCGCCGAGCCGTTCTACGACCTCGATTACGACCGACCCAAGTCGATCGGGCGCCTGCGCGGGTTCCAAGGCAACTACGGGGTGTTCGTGCGCTCGTACGCCTACATCCGTTCGCTCGGCGAGCCCGGGTTGACAGAGGCTTCCGAAACCGCGGTCCTGAACGCCAACTACCTGCTCGCGCGCCTGCGCCGCGAGGGCGCGCTGGAGTACCTGCCGGCCGCGTACGACCGGCTGTGCATGCACGAGTTCGTGCTCTCGGGTGAGCCGATGCGCCGCGAACTGCACGTCAAGACGCTCGATCTGGCCAAGCGCCTACTCGACCACGGCGTCCACCCGCCGACCGTGTACTTCCCGCTGATCGTCGAGGAGGCGCTGATGGTCGAGCCGACCGAGACCGAGACGAAGGAGACGCTCGATCGGTTCGCCGAGGTGGTGGCGGAGGTCCTCCGAGAGGCGCGCGACGATCCCGAGGTGGCGCGCCACGCGCCCTATACAACCCCGTCGCGGCGCCTGGACGAGGCCGGCGCGGCCCGGCGCCCCGTCGTGCGCCAGCCGATGTAAGCTGACTGTGCGGTTCGTGGTCTTAGGCGCGGGCGCGGTCGGCGGCGTCGTTGGCGCCAGCCTTCATCGATCCGGGCAGGAGGTCGCGCTGATTGCTCGCGGGGAGCACTATCGGCTGATCCGCGAGCGAGGGTTGACGTTCGAGCGACCGGGCGAGAGCCTCACGCTCGAGATTCCGGTGGCGGACGCGCCGGCGGCGCTCGAATGGTCCGGGGAGGAGGTCGTCCTGGTCGCGGCCAAAAGTCAGGACACCGCCGCGGCTCTGGCCAGTTTGCGCGCCGCCGCCCCCACCACCACGCCTGTGCTGTGCCTGCAGAACGGCGTCGAGAACGAGCGGATCGCCCTGCGGCTGTTGCCCAACGTTTATGGCGCGGTGGTGATGGCGCCGACCGCCCATCTCGAACCGGGCGTGGTCCAGGCCTACGGAACCCGAGGCATAGGCGTCATCGACGTGGGCCGCTATCCCGCCGGGCTCGATCGGCTCTGCGAGGAGGTGGCGAGCGTCCTCACCGCGGCCGGGATCAGCTCACGGCCGCGGCCCGACATCATGCGCTTCAAGTACGCCAAGCTGATCAACAATCTGCTGAATGCGGTGGACGCGATCGTCGAGCCGGGGCCGCAGGGCGACGAGCTCACCCGGCTCGCCCAGGAGGAGGGGCGGGCGGCGCTCACGGCGGCGGGGATCGACTTCGTGGCCGAGGAGGTCAACGATGTGATTGGCCGCTGGCGGCGCCTCGACGTGCAAGCGATCGAGGGCCGCCCCCGCGCCGGCTCCTCGACGCGCCAAAGCCTCGCGCGCGGCGCCCCCACGCTGGAGACCGACTACCTGAACGGCGAAATCTCGCTGATCGGGCGGCTGCACGGAGTGCCCACTCCGGTCAATGACGCCCTGGGGCAGCTCTCGGAGCGGCATCTGCGCGAACGGCGTCCGCCGCAGAGCGTCCCTGCCGAGGAGGTCCTAGCCCGCGCCGGAGCGGGACACTACGCCGATGGACCAGTTCGTCGCTGACAGCGCCGCCGCGATCGCCTCTCGGGCGCAGCGGGAGCTCGAGGCGCTGGTCGCGGTGTCTTCACCATCCGGCGACATCGACGGCGCGGAAGAGGCGATCGCCTTATGCGCGGCGTTTCTCCCGCCGGACGCCGAGATCGAACGCGCCGAATCCTCCACCCCGGGCAGCGCCCCCGACCTGATCGCGCGGCTGACCGGTCACGGCTCGCGCCGTCTGCTGCTGCTGGGTCATATCGATACGGTAATCGGCCACGAATCGCACGCGCCGCTCAGGCACGACGGCGACCGCCTGTACGGGCCCGGGGCCGTCGACATGAAGGGCGGCGACGTTTTGGCCCTGGGCGTGGCGCGGGCGCTGGCTGCGCACACCGAAGCGTTTGCCGAGGTGGCGCTGCTGCTGGTCACCGACGAGGAGTGGCGAATCGAGCCGTTCTGCCACGTGGAGCGCTTCGCCGGCTACGACGCCTGCCTGTGCTTCGAGGGAGGCCAGCTGACCGGCGACGGCGACGAGGGCGTCGTCGTGCAGCGCAAGGCGGCGGGGACGATGCGGGTCCGCGCGATCGGTCGGGCGGCCCATTCGGGAAGCGCGCCCGACCAGGGACGTAACGCGTTGCTCGCGCTGGCGGCTACTGCGATCGAGGTCGCCGGGCACCACAACCCCTCGGGCCCCGAGCGGCTCAGCGTGGTCCCGACTGTGGTTCGCTCGGGCGAGGCCTTCAACGTCGTCCCGGCCGAAGGGGAGCTGCTGTTTGACATGCGGGCCGACCGCAGCGATTCCTTCCAGACGGTATGCGCTGCAGTCCCCGCCGAACTGGACGGCGTCGCCCTCGACGCCAAGCTCCAGCGCGTGTGGCCGGGCATGGATTCGTGGGACGCCACGCGAGACCTGCTCGAGCGGGCCGGGGCCCGGCTTGGGCGGCCGATCGTCGGAGTGCCGCGGGGTGGCGCCAGCGACGCCAGCCACTTCGCCCCGATGATTCCGCTGACCGTGGATGGACTGGGCCCTCGTGGCGGCGGCGCCCACACCCCCGAGGAGTTCGTGCTCGCCCCGACGCTGCGTGAGCGCGCCGCGGTGGCGCTGGCGCTGGCCGCCGAGGTGCTGGCGATGAACGATTCTTAGCCTGACCTTCAGATCCGGGATCCCGCACCTGCGATGCTCTCGCGCATGAGCGCGACGACGTCACCCCGTGCTCGCCCCCCGGGCCGCCGCGGTCGGACCCAGTTGGAGGGCCTGCTCGTCCTGGGTGTGATCGTCGCGATCATGTGGCTGCTCGAGGCGATCAATGCACTGGCTTCCAACCAGCTCAGCGCCAGCGACGGCATCTACGCCCGCAACGTCGACCACGTATGGGCGATCTTCACCGCCCCGTTCCTGCACTTCGGCTGGCAGCACCTCATCGCCAACACGATTCCGTTCGTGTCGATCGGGTTGATCATCGCGTTGCAGGGCGCCAAGCGGCTGCTGCTGGTGACCCTGATCGTGATCGTGGTTGGGGGGCTTGGCACCTGGCTGGTGGCGCCGTCCGGCACGGACACGGCCGGGGCGAGCGGGGTCGTGTTCGGGTATGCCACCTACCTGTTCGCGCGCGGTTTCTTCAACCGCAGCATGCTCGAACTCCTCACCGGCCTCGTCGTCGGCGTGGTGTGGGGCGGAGCCCTGCTCGCGAGCATCGTTCCGCACTACGGGGTGTCGTGGCAGGGACACGCGTGCGGGGCGATCGGAGGTGTGGTGGCGGCCTATTTGCTCCGCCGTGAGCGGCCGGCAAACACCGGCTCCGAGCCGGCCAGCGCACTCGACCGTGCGCTGGCATCCTGAGGCGCGCCCCGCAGTCACAAGCTAGCCTGCATCCGAGTGCGCACCTTCTCGGGCATCCAGCCGACCGGTCGCAAGCACCTCGGCAACTACCTCGGGGCGATCGTGCAATGGGTCGCGCATCAGGAGCGCGGCGAGGCGATCTACTGCCTGGTCGACCTGCACGCCATGAGCGTGCCGTACGAGCCCGCGGGTCTGCGCGAGGCGGTGTACGACACCGCGGCCACGCTGCTGGCGGCCGGGCTGGACCCAGGTCGCTGCATCTTCTTCCGCCAAGGCGACGTGCACGAGCACACCGAGCTGACGTGGATGCTGTCAAGCGTCACCGCCCACGGGGACCTAACCCGCATGCACCAGTTCAAGGAAAAGTCGGCCGCGCAGCGCGAACTGGTCTCCGCGGCCCTGCTCTACTACCCCGTGCTGATGGCTGCTGACGTGCTCGTGTATCGCGCCACCGCGGTCCCCGTCGGGGACGACCAGCGCCAGCACATCGAGCTCATGCGCGACGTCGCCGCGCGCTTCAACGCGCGCTTCGGCGAGACGCTGGTGGTCCCCGAGGGGCACTACCCCGAGGTCGGGGCGCGGATCATGGACCTCCAGCTCCCGGACCGCAAGATGTCGACGACCGGCGGCAGCCCGCAGGGTACGGTGTACATCCTGGACGACCCGAAGACGGTGGCGAAGAAGATCCGCTCCGCCGTCACCGACTCGGGCAGCGAGGTGGTCAGGGCTCCTGACAAACCCGGCATCTCCAACCTGATCGAGATCCTGGCGGCCGTCCGGGGGATCGCCCCTCACGAGATCGAGGCATCGTTCAACGGGTCGGGGTACGGGGCCTTTAAGGGGGCGGTGGCCGACGCGGTGGTCGAGTACCTCGCGCCGGTCAGGGAGCGCTACGAGGCGCTGCGCGCCGACGAGGGCGAGCTCGAGCGGATCCTGGCCGCCGGCGCTGAGAAGGCCCGGGCGATCGCCTCTACCACCATGCTCGACGTGCGCGAGGCGATGGGCGTCGGACCAGTCCGAGCCCGGCAGTAGCCTCGTAAGCGATGCGGATCGCCGACCTCGAGCTCGACCTCGATGTGTTCGCGGGTCCGTTCGATCTGCTGCTCACCCTGGTCCTGCGCGAGGAGATTGACCTGCTCGAGGTCGACCTGGCCGAGGTGGTGATCGCCTACATCGACCATCTCGACGAGCGCGGAGAGCTCGAGCTGGAGGCCGCCACCGAGTTCCTGGTCCTGATCGCCGCGCTGCTCGAGCTCAAGTCGCGGCTGCTGCTCCCCGGTGAGGAGATGGAGGAGCTGATCGAGCTCGATCCGGGGG
>JAFAZZ010000022.1 GCA_019239375.1 Solirubrobacterales bacterium
TGGATCTTTACGCCGCGATCATGGAACAGGCGAGCCAGCTGGCGGTGGACGATGGTCGCGCCGACCTGCGACTTGATGTCGTCGCCGATGATCGGCAGCCCAGCCTTCTTGAAGCGCTTCTCCCAATACTGCTCGCGCGCGATGAACACCGGGATGCAGTTGACGAACGCGCACCCGGCCTCGAGCACCTGCTCGACGTACCACTTGGTCGCCTCCTCGGAGCCGACCGGCAGGTAGGAGACGACCACGTCAGTACGGGTCTCCTTGAGGATTTCGACGATATCCGCAGTTGGGCCCGGCGCCTTGGTGATCTTCTCCTTGAGGTACTTGCCCAGACCGTCGTGGGTCATCCCGCGGTCAACCGGAACATCGAGCTTCGGGACCTCGTCGACGAACTTCAGCGTGTTGTTCTGCCCGGCGAAGATGGCGTCGGACAGATCCATGCCGACCTTCGCGACGTCGATGTCAAACGCAGCGCTGAACTCGATATCGCGCACGTGGTAGCCGCCCAGGTCAACGTGCATCAGCCCGGGAACGGGCTCGCGCGGGTCCGCGTCGCGGTAGTAGCGGACGCCCTGTACGAACGAGCTCGCGCAGTTGCCGACGCCGATGATCGCCACGCGAACCTGGCCATCCTGGGAACGCGCAGCGCCGTTGCTGGAACCGTTGGTGGTGCTCACTTCAGAGTTGCCTTTCTCGAGGGGTCCCGCGGCCAATACCGTGTATCCCGCGGGGGCGGGTTCGTTACACCGGCTGCTGGGCGAGAACCTTTAGCTGCCGGCGCACGTGGAAGATGCGCTGCAGGGTAGTCAGCACGGTCAGCCCGGCCAGCACGTACACCGCCGGCGCCAGCAACTCGAAGTGCGCGAGGCCCGCGCCCTTGGCGAAGATGAGGCCGATCGAGAGGATCACGACGCGCACCGGGCGGGTGGCCAGGCCGACCTTGCACTCGACGCCGAGCGCCTCGGCTCGGGCACGGGTGTAGGACACCATCAGCGATCCAAGCACCGCTGCCACCGTCGCCGCGGCGGCCACCTGGTTGTGGCGCGAGGCGAAATAGGCGCCGACGGCGATCAACACGATTCCCTCCTCGAGCCGGTCGAGGGTGGAGTCCAGGAAGGCGCCGAACGGCGTCCCCTTGCCCGACATACGCGAGTAGCGCCCGTCGAGCGTGTCCATGATCGAGCCGACGATGAAGGCAATCCCGGCCAGGAAGAAGAGGCGACCCACGATCAGGGCTGCGGCAGCCAGGTTGAGCGCGAAGCCGGTGAGCGAGATCGCGTTCGGGGTCAGGCGCGACTCAATCAAACGGTTGCGCATCATCTCTTGCGGCGTTGGCCCCCCGCGCGGCGGGCGGATGCGGCGCGGAGGCCCGTTGCGGGGGCGCCGACGACGGGCTTGTTCGGGAGTGCTCACGCCGTGGCCGGGGCGAATGCCCATGCATCCGGCCGGGCCCGTGCCAGCAGTCTCTGCGCCAGCAGCGCGGACATGCCGGCCGTGACGGCGCCGAGGAACACGTCGATCAGGTAATGGTTGGCGGTGGCCACCACGACGAACGTGACGAGCAGCGGGTAGAGCGCCCACATGGCTCTGCCAGGGCGCCACGACACGAGCCGGACCATCGATCCGCCGATCATCACCGCGAAGCACACGTGCATAGAGGGGACAGCCGCGTAGAAGTTCATGAACGCTTTCGTCGGCCCGAAGTCGATGGAGCCGGTGCCGCCGGTCACGAAATTGGAGATAGCGTCGGTGAAGCCCCATTCGGGCATCAACCGTGGCGGCGCGGTCGGATAGAGCCAGTACCCGATCAGGGCCAGCCCCATCGCGATCATGAACATGTTCCGCACGAAATAGAACGACTGGTTACGCCGGGCGTAGATGAAGGCCAGGACGCCGAGGGTCACCACGAAGTGACCGTTCAGGTAGATCCAGTCGGTGGCGTTGATCAGCCAGTGCCTGTTGAGCGCCCACGCCTGGACGCTCGGCTCGATAAACACGTGCAGCGTGCGCTCGATGTCGATGATCCGCATCGCGTCGCCGAACGGCTTGTACGGGTTGTCGCCGGCGACGATCCCCCGCACCAGGTTGTACAGGAGCAACGCGCCCACGAACAACAGGATCTGACGCAACAGGTCGACCCAACCGCGCGGCAAGAGCCGCGCCTCGATGAACGCAAGGACGCGCCCCATGCCGTGGATCCTAGCGAGCCGGATGTCCGGCTTTAGTCAGCTGCAGCGGAGCGATCTCGACCCGATCCGGGTCAGCGAGAAGCTAATGGTTACGCGCAGCGCTCCCGGACGGGTTATTTCGAGCCGCGTGAAGGGGCCGGCGGGCGCTACGCAGCCCGAGCCTTTCGTGACCGCCCAATACGGGCTGTAGCGCACCCGGAGCAGTGCGGTGCCCGCGTGGGCAGCCTGCAGGTCGAGCGAGTTCGGGCCGAGCGCGGTGAGCGTGGCGGGGCCCAGCACGATCGGCGTCGGGTCCTTGACCTCGTATACGCGCCAGTGGGGGGTGCGTAGGACCAGACGCAGGTACGGGAGGCCTCGGTTGATCAGCGCGACCTCGCGCTCGGCGGAATAGTCGAGCGCGGCGTCGGACACCGCCACGAACCGCACCGCGTTCTGATGGAGCCAGGCTTCGTAGCG
>JAFAZZ010000505.1 GCA_019239375.1 Solirubrobacterales bacterium
CAGTCCGAGCAAAACAGCGCCGACAGCCGGGCCGCCAGCACCCGCGCGTGAGCCGGAACCTGACCGCTCATCGGACCCTCCGATCGTGCGCCGCGGCGTGGACGCCGCTGCGCGCCAGGCACGCCTCCAGCAGCCCGAGCAGCCGACGCGCGCCCTCGCCCGACAGCGTCATGCCATCCGCACCGGCACCGCGAGTTCGGCGCCAAGCATGTCGGTATCCCCGACCTCGACCGAGGTCTCGCCGCCGTCCGGCAGATCGACCACCAGCCACACCCGTCCATAACGCCGATAAACACGCCGCGCACGCAACGCGCGGTCGCTCAGCGGATGATCGCCAGCGACCACCCGCACCACCGCGGGCAGCCGAAGCCCCAAATGGTGCAGTGTGAACCCAACTCCAAGGGCGACTGGCCGCACCTAACCAGCATCACCGACCCGGCGGCGCTCGACACCGAGCTCGCCCGCATCCGCGGCGAGTACAACACCGTGCGCCTGCACGCCGCGATCGGCTACGTCACCCCCGACGACGAGCACCACGGCCGCGGACCTCAGATCCGACGCGCCCGCGCCGCCGGGCTCAAGCGCGCCCGCGCCGAGCGGATCAAGCAGAATCGAGCCAGCAAGCGATGACCGGCATCCCCGGACCCGCGCTCCCGACCCCTCCTGGGGAAGAGGGGCGCTTTTGAGGGTGTCACCCGCCGGCACGGGCGCCGGCGGAACCCGGCACGGATGACGCCTCGGAGCTTGCTCCGACCACCAACCAACCAGCCCCGGCACACCTCCCAGCCTTGGCTTGAAAAAGTCGGCCCCTCTATCAAAGGCTCAGCTACACCGCAGAACGTACCGTTCCGTGGGCTGGAATGAGGGCCGCTTGCCTGGTGGGTCCTATTTTCCAGTCGGGCAAACGCATCGCCAAGCCTCGCTGCCCCAGAAACCCAATATATGCTTGCGCTTTCTGCCTTGAGCTTCTATTCGGTATGGCAACCGCTCGGCGAGCGCCGTATGGAAGACGCGCGAACGGCGCTCGTCTTCGGGTTCCTGCGCCATGCGGACGCCAATGCCGTGTTGCGCCCCTATGTCCGGCGTTCTCCGTTTCTCGCCCTCAAGGTCATTGATTCCTCGATGGTGAGCGTCTCGCCGGACGTTGACAGAGAGGGGGGAGGGGATCGGTCCGGTCGAGGTTCGTGAACCACAGATTGAGCGGTTCCGCGAGGAGGACCTGGCTCGGGTGAGGAGCCTGCGTATCGCGGACGGGTTGGTGCCGGTGCTTACGTATCTCCGCGGGCTTGGCGTCGTCCGATGGCTGATGAACCGGCGCTCTCGAGTGTCGAGCTGTTGTCGAGCGTTATCGCGAGTACATGCTGATCGAGCGGGGTGTGACGGCTGGCACCGTGCGGGGCTATATCGTTTGCGTCCGCCCGTTTGTTTCTGCGCGCGTGAGCGGGGACGGCGAGCTCGGCGTCGTCACCTACGTTGGCTGGTTCAACCACCGCCGGCTGCACTCCTCGATCGGGAACCGACCGCCCATCGAGTACGAACGCGAGCACTGGGCGCAGGTCGCGCTCGGGGTCCAACCGCTTCCGGCTCAGGCCGCCCCGACCGTTACCGATCTACGAGACGTCAGGACCGTGGCCTCTCCGCTGGGTGGATCGGAGGAATCACACTCACTGATACAATTAACTACTCAACTACCGACCACTCTCCGTCGAACCCAGGTAAGCCCAGCTTGCTGCCAGGCTGTAGAGATGGGAGCGCTCGTCGTCGGTCAGGCGCAGGGCGCTCGCGAGCGCCGCCAGCACCGATGGTGAGGGGTTGGTCGCGCGTCCTTGCTCGAGGCGGGCGAGGTAGTCCAGGGAGACGCCGGCGAGGTGGGCGACCTCCTCGCGGCGCAGACCGGCGACGCGGCGGGGGGCGCCGGCGGGGAGGCCGCACTCGGTCGGGGTGAGCCGCTGCCGCCAGGAGCGAAGGCAGCCTGCGAGGTTGTCCGGCGCGGTGGTCACGTGGTCATCATCGCGCAGCGGTGGTGCGCGATGGTGACCCTGTGATTCCTAGGCAGCTGGGGAGTACCTGGCCGGACGGTAGGGTGAGGTCAAGTCGGGCGGTTGGCAGCTCAAGGGGTCGAGTTCGGTGGCCATGCGGGCGAGCCGAGCGAGCGTTTCGCGGCTGTCGAGGGCGGCGATTACGACCAGGAGTGTAATCGTGTTGGTTGCGCCGATCGCGAACGTTCGGTAGCGCAGGCGCATCGGGCCGACCGCCGGGTGAACGAAGGGCTCCTCGCCCGACGGGGCCGACAGGACGTCGTGCTGCCCCCACAACCGGGCGAAGTGGGTGCTCTCGCGCGAGAGTTCGTCGACGAGTGCCTTGACGTCAGCGTCCTCCACATCGCCGCCGACGCCAGCGCGGAAGTTGGCTACAGCAGCGGCGCAGACAGACTCGATATCCCCATAGCGTCCGCGGACGTCGGGGTCGAGGAACACTGCGCGCAACATGTTGGTCCCCGGGATCGACAACGGCGTCAGGGCACGCGCGAGCGCGTTTGACGCCAGCACGCCTTGCCGGGGTCCGAGGATGAGGGCGGGGACGGTGGTCCACGCGTCGAGCAGGTCCTGCAGTACGGGGTCGACGGCCTCTACGGCAGCTCGGCAGGTTTGCCTGACTGGGGGCGCCGGGCGACCCAGGGCGATCAGGTGATCGGCGGCGTCGTCGTCGAGCGTGAGGGCCCGGGCTAGGGCCTCTAGCACCTGCTCGGAGGGTCGGTGGTCGCGGCCTTGCTCGAGGCGCATGTAGTAGTCGGCGCTGATTCCCGCCAGCATGGCGACTTCCTCGCGGCGAAGCCCCGGCACGCGACGTCGATCCTCGCCTGGAAGGCCGACGTCTTGTGGTTTGAGTCGTTCGCGGCGAGCCCTGAGGAATTGAGCCAGCTGATGGGGGCGGTCCATCCGGGTGATCGTACCGCCTGGCGGAGCCAGGGTAGTCCTGACATACCTAGGAGGGCCAGGGCTCTTGCTAGATCCAGCCCGATCCTTCATGCTGGGTGCGGCAACTCGCGAGGATATCGGAACGGATCCCCAATGGTGAGTAGTGCACTGATTACTCGATGTGGGGATGCGCGGGAGATAGAGAGAAGCGCGTGGCGTGAAGTGTGGATCACACCGGGTGATGTCGGCTGCGGCTCTCTTCTCACCCGGGCCGATGCGAGGATTGTCTCTCCGCCTGAGGGCGCCTCGACCGCGACGATCACCGAGCCTATTGACACCAGCAGGGGCCGGTGAGGTTGCACCCTCCTTCGCCGCGATGCAAAGGTCTTCGCGCGGCGCCCGCGGATGTGTTGTCGAGGCGGCTGGCGCCGTTTCGGCCTGCGCACCACCCCGACAGGAAGGACCAACGATGAGAACGCAAATCCTAAGGGTACGTGCGATCAAGCCAGGCGAGTCGCTCGACGTACAATTGCTGGCTAGCCCGGCGCGCCCCCGCGGTCGATGAGCCCAGGACTGCTGGCCGAGCGCGACGGTTTACCGGTGGCCGCGATCGCTCTGACTAGCGGAGCCGTGGTCGCCGATCCTCGCGACCCACCCGAGGACGCGGTGCGCCGGCTGAAGTTCCTGCGGTACCGGGTGATGCGCCAGAGCGAGCACACCGGGGCCTGGCGTTCGCTGTTGCGCCGCGCCGGATCGCACACGGTGGCGATTCACGACACGGGGTTCAGCGGGTGCCGCCAGAGTCCGGAAGAGTCGAGGGCAATTTCAGTCGTACCCCCTGTGGCCGACCTCCTCGCCCATGCGCGCACGCCGTCCGATTCGGTAGCGGTGACGGTCCCTGACCGAAAGCGGTCGAGACCAGCCGCGGGTGTTTCGCGCGGAGACCTTCGCGGCCACGAAACCGATAACGGTCCGAAATTGAGGGGGCCGCAGTTCGACAAACTGACAGTCGGTGGGGAAATCTAATGGCTGTCGAGGGGGAGAAGCCAATGGTCGTCGACAAACAGAGAACAGCCCAGAGGGGCCTTGACAAGTGGGAGCTTGGTGGACCTGCGCGGTGCCTAAGCACACGGTCGCGTGGCCCGGCGACAAACACAGCCGACGAGGGTGGCGTCGTGGCGTCACCCGGGAGGGCGCGCTGCAAGGTGAGGCTGATGGGTCAGAGACTCGTCCTCATGATGACGGTGGCGCTGGTGTGCGCGGGCGCTGGGTCGGCGCTGTCGCCCTCGCCGGCCTCTGCGGGTGTGGTCAACGGCGACCTCGGCGTCTTGTTCGCGGGCGTCTACAACCTCACCCCATACCCATGGACGCTGGTGGCCGCGAACTCGATTGATCAGAGTGGCAACGTCAGTGCCGGCCTCTACGACCAACCTGCGGCCACGATCCCACCTGGCGGCTCGAGCAGCGACGGCGTCGGTGCTAATTTCCGCCGACG
>JAFAZZ010000299.1 GCA_019239375.1 Solirubrobacterales bacterium
GAGCGACACGCTGGTTGGTGACCGGGGGGTGGTCTGGCGCCACGCTGCGTGGTGACGGTCGCGTTCGCGGCTGGTCCGCGGCGACATAATGGTGATGATCGTGTTGTTGTTGGGGCCCCTCGCCAACTCTTGGTCTGGGTGAAGCGAGAGGCCCGTGTGATGCCTTCAGGAGGTCATCGTGCTGATCGTCGCAGACGATCGTGGCGTGGTCGAGACGGATCTCGCTGCTGGCCGGTTGTCGTGCCCGGGCTGTGGCGTGGGCGTGCTGGGGGGCTGGGGTTGTGCGCGGCTGCGTGAGGTTCGCACGCGCGCTGGCGTGCGGCGGCTGCGGCCGCGTCGCGGGCGTTGCCGTGATCGGGGTGCGGCAGCACGCATGGGCTTTTGCCGGAGGTGAGAACTTACCTGGGTTCGACGGAGAGTCGTTGGTAGTTGAGCAGTTAATTATATCAGTCAGTGTGATTACCTCGATCCACCCAGCGGAGAGGCCACGGACACGACGTGGCGTAGATCGGTAACGGTTGGGGCGGCCTGAGCCGGGAACGGTTCGAACCCGAGCGCGACGCCCGCCCAGTACTCGCGTTCGTGCTCGACGGGCGGCCGGTTCCCGATCGAGGTGTGCAGCCGGCGGTGGTTGAACCAGCCGACGTAGCGCACGGTCGCGAGCTCGAGCTGCGCGTTGGTGCGCCACACGCGGTCGGCGATCAGCTCGGTCTTGTAGCTGTCGACGAACGATTCGGCGAGCGCGTTCGACTTTGCTTGCGACTGCGCCTCATGGGGCGGGCGGGCAGCGAACTGTTCGGGTGACGCATCCGTTTCATCCGTGGTGGGGCCGCGAGTTCGTGTTCGTGGTCGCTCGCCGGACCTGGAGCGAGGATCGGGTGTTCTTCTTCGATCAGGAGGGCGTGCAGCGCTCGTTGCCGCGGGCGTGGACGGACGCCGCGGACGTGGACCCGTTCGTCGCGCTGGCGGCGGGGCGGAGCGCGTTCCGGGTTGAGGATCTGGTGGAGCTGGCTGGCTTGATCGACGGTCTCCAAGGCGCGAGAGTGTAAGGCCAATTCTGCCGCACTTGTAAGGCGGATTCTGCCGCGTGGGGAGTCCCCGGCTGTCGGCCAGAGTAGCGTTCGAATCGCTGATCCGTCTATGTGGCGGCACTTTCACGCGCGGTGACTGTTGTTCCGTCCGAACGATGCGGCAGAATCATCTTGACAGCAAATCGGGCGAGGTGGATGGATGGCGCGAGGTGGCGAGGATCGGAAGGTTGAGGCGCTGCGGGCGGAGCGGAGCCTGAACCCGCGGCCGGGGGCGGTCCGCGACGAGCAGTTCGCGCGCTCGGAGTTCCTGGACGCGCGCGATCTGGTGCAGGTCAAGTACGAGATGGTGCGTCGGGCGCGGGTGGAGGGCGAGCCGGTGAGCCGGGCGGCGGAGGCCTTCGGGTTATCGCGCCCGTCGTTCTATGCCGCGCAGGCAGCGCTCGATCAGGGCGGTCTGGCGGCGTTGGTGCCGGCGCGGCCGGGGCCCAAGCGGGCGCACAAGATGACTGGCGCGGTGGTGGCGTTCGCGCGCGAGCAGCGCGCCGCCGATCCGCAGCTGTCCTCGCAGGCGCTGGTGGAGTCGATCTTCGAGCGCTTCGGAGTGCGGGTGCATCGCCGCTCGGTGGAGCGCGCGCTTGCGCGTGCCGAGCGGGCCGAGCACCAGGATCACGATCAAGAAAGTGAGGGTGACTGATGGCGAGGATCGCGTCTGGGATGTGCAGCGCTATGAGCAGCTGCGCTCGCACGCGCTCGACGGCGAGCCGTCGGGGTTCCGGCTGGGGCTGGCGCTGTTGGAGCGCCACGGGGTCGCGGCGTGGGCACGAGCGTGGGGCAGCATCGCCCACCCAGAGCCCGCTGCGCGCCTGCAACCGGCGACCGCGTCCGCGCCGGTCGGCGATGCGCTCGTGGGCGCGCTGGCGAATATGGCATGCGCGCGGGTCGCGGCGGGGTGAGCGGCGATGAGCGCCACTTCGATCGCGCACAAGGTCTCGGCCGAGCAACTGGCGCGCACCGCGTACCTGTATGTGCGCCAATCGACGCTCCGCCAAGTCAAAGACAACACCGAGTCGGCCGAGCGCCAGTACGCGCTGAGGCAGCGCGCCGTGCAGCTCGGCTGGTCATCGGAGCAAATCGTGGTGATCGATACCGACCAGGGACAGTCGGGCGCGAGCTCAGCCGACCGGGAGGGGTTCCAGCGCCTCGTCGCCGACGTCGGGCTGGGCAAGGCCGGGATCGTGCTCGGGCTGGAGGTCTCCCGGCTGGCGCGCAACAACGCCGACTGGCACCGACTGCTTGAGATCTGCGCGCTGTCGCGCACGCTGATTTGCGACGAGGACGGGCTGTATGACCCGGCCGACTTCAACGACCGGCTGCTGCTCGGCCTCAAGGGGACAATGTCCGAGGCCGAGCTTCACTTCATCCGCGCCCGGCTGCAGGGCGGGATCCTGTCCAAGGCCCGGCGCGGCGAGCTGCCGATGCCGCTCCCGGTCGGATTAGTCGAGGATTCGGCCAGCAAGGTGATGCTCGATCCCGACGCCGGCGTGCAGCAGGCGGTCCGCCACTTGTTGGACACCTTCGCGCGGATGGGATCGGCGCGCGCGGTCGTGCAGGCGTTCAACCGCGACGGACTGCTGTTCCCCGCCCGCGTCCGCTTCGGGGAGCGCAAGGGTGAGCTCGTCTGGTCGCCGCTGACCCACTGGCGGGTGCTGCGCACCCTGCACAACCCGCGGTACGCCGGCGCGTTCGCGTATGGCCAGCGTCGCACCCGCAAGACCGCCGAGGGGAAGACCACCACGCGGGCAGTGCCGCGCGAGGAGTGGACGCTGATCCCCGACGCGCACCCGGGATACATCACCTTCGAGCAGTACGAGCACAACCTGCGCACACTGGCGGCCAATGCGACCGCGCACGGCACCGAGCGGACCGCTGGCCCCGCCCGCGAAGGCACCGCGCTGCTGCAAGGCCTCGCCGTATGTGGCCGCTGCGGACAGCGCATGACTGTCCGGTATCACACCCGCAAGGGTGTGCAAGTACCTGACTATCAGTGTGTGCGTGTGAACATCCAGACCGCAGGGGAGAAGTGTCAGGTGGTCCAAGGCGGGGGCGTAGACGCGGCGATCAGCCAGCTGTTGCTTGACACTGTCACTCCGCTGGCGCTCGAGGTCGCGCTCAACGTTCAAGCCGAGCTCGAAGCCCGCGCCGACGAAGCCGATCAGCTGCGCCGCAGCCACATCGAGCGGGCTCGCCACCGCGTCGAGCTCGCCCGCCGCCGCTATCTCGCCGTCGATCCCGACAACCGGCTCGTCGCCGACACCCTCGAGGCCGACTGGAACGACGCGCTCAGGGCGCTGCAAGCCGCCCAGGATGAGTACGAGCGGCAGTCCGCCGCCGCCAACGCCGCGCTCACCGAGCAGCACAAGCAGCGCATCCGCCGACTCGCCTCAGACTTCCCGAAGCTCTGGAATGACCCGGCGACACCCGCCCGCGAGCGCAAGCGCATCACCCGCCTCATACTCGAGGACGTCACCCTCACCAAGACCGACCAGGTCCACCTGCAGGTCCGCCTCCGCGGCGGCCAGACCACGAGCCTGACCATCCCCAAGGCATTGAACTCCTGGCAGGCGCGACAAACCCCGCGCGAGATCCTGGCCGAGATCGACCGGCTGCTCGATGATCACACCGATCGCGAGACCGCCGAGCGGCTCAACCAGCTCGGCCGTCGCTCGGGGATGAAACGACCCTTCACCCGGGCGATGATCATCAAGCTGCGCCGCACCCACGACCTACCCAGCCACAGCGAGCGCCTGCGCGCCCGCGGCCTGCTCACCCAATACCAGATCGCCCAGCAGCTCGGCGCGCACCCCAACACCATCCATGCCTGGCGCCGCGCCGGACTCCTCCACGCCCACAAAGCCAACGACAAGAACGACTACCTCTACGAGCCGCCCACACCCGGCGACCCACGACTCAGAAAACGACAAGGACAGCGGCTCTCCGACCGAGAACCAGCCCCATCAACCCCAGGAGGTGCAGTATGAGACCAACTCCTTGTCGAAGCAGTCGCCGACGGAGCCGACCGAGATCTCGATCCCGGCCCGCTCGCAGCGCTTTCCGAACAGCACCGCGGTGTACTGACACCCCATATCGGAGTGGTGAATCAGCCCGCGCTCGGGACGACGTCGATGCAGGGCCATCTCGAGCGCGTCGACCACGAGCTCGGCCCGGAGGTGGTCGGCCAACGACCAGCCGACGATCAGCCGGGAGAACAGGTCCTGGACGTGCGCGAGATACAGGAATCCCTCCCAGGTCGAGATGTAGGTGATGTCGGCCGACCAGGTCAGATTCGGCGCGGTCGGGCGGAAGTCGCGCTCGACCAGATCGGGAGCGACCCTGACGCCCGGGAGCCGGACCGTCGTGCGCCGGCGCTTGCGCGGCGCAACCCCCGCGATACCCGCCGTCTTCATCAGCCGCTCGACGCGCTTGCGTCCGACCCGGATGCCGTGCTCGAGCCTGAGCTCGGCGTGGATCCTGCGGGCGCCGTACGTGCCGTCCGACGCGGCGTGGATCTCCTTGATCTTCTCGATCAACCACGCGTCTGACAGCGCCCGGTCAGACGGCGCGCGCCGCTCCCAGTCGTGGAAGCTGGTGCGGTTCACGCCCAGCGCCCGGCACATCACGGAGACCGGATAGTTCGCCTTCTCCGCCTCAATCAGCGAGAAGATCTCGCCTACGGCTCGCCGGTCTCCCGGGCGAAAAAAGCGGCTGCCTTCTTGAGAATCTCCCGCTCCATGCGAAGCGTCTGGTTCTCACGCCGCAACCGCGCCAGCTCCTCGCGCTCGTCGGTCGAGAGGCCGTCCGGGCGCTTGCCCTCATCGCGCTCGGCCTGCTTGACCCAGTTGCGTAGCGTCACATCCGAGATCCCGAGATCCTCCGCGATCTGATGCTGGCTCTTGCTCGAGATGCGAACCAGCTTGATCGCCTCCCGACGAAACTCCGGTGGATACGGCGGTCTGGGTCCGAGGCACTTCTCACCTCCTGGCCACCGTCTTTCGACGAAAGCCCTCAGGTGTCCTCGAAACCGGGGGCACTCCAGTTCGTCTTCGTCGTCGCAGGCCAGCATCTGCGACGCCTCCTCTGTGTAGGCGGGTGGTCCCGGGGCGTTTTCCGGCACCTGCCCTGACGAGGCCGCTCCCCAGTCGGGCGGACGCGGAAACGCCCTGGCCAGTTACGGGTGCCGCACCTGGGCGCGCCGTCGGACGCCAATCGCGCCCGCCGCGCCGACCAACACCAATCCCGCCATCACTCCGGCGCCGATTGCGGCATCGCCGAACTGGAATCCCTCCGGATCCGAGTTCCGGCTCACCACAGCCATCGCAGCCGGCGTGATGGTGTGCACACCGATGAGCGCGAACCGGTCCAACGACGCGCTCGTTTGGGTCGCGGCGCGTTGGGCCGCGACCCAGTCGGCATTCGAGATGCTCCCCGACCCCGAGCCAAATCCGCCTATTGGGGCAGCTCCGGCGATTGCGGAGGGCGAGGCAGCCGTGGCCGCGGAGATCGCGGCGAGGGTGATGATGCGCTTGATGCGTGGCATGTTGGGACTCCTTGAAGTGGTGTAAGGCGTTGGTCGCGTGCTGAGCGCATCGCAGAGCCAGGTGGCTCGGTGTTCCTGGCGGCGTCTGTGCATTGATGCGTGTTGCTGACTGCGTAGAAGGCCGGTGCCGGATGTGGGTCAGCTCGGGAGGCCTGTTGTGTGCCAGGTCCGACGCGGTCGCCGGGAGGAGATCACGAGCGCTCGGCCGAGACCCAGCGCCGCAAGGACAACGCCGCCGGCGGCGCCGATGCCCGCTTGACGTGCCGATGTCTGTCAGGTGCGCAAACGAGATAGTGAGCCAAGATCCACGAGGGCACATGGTCAGCTCAAGCACCCGAGGCCAGACTGGCAAGCAGACGGTGCGACCAGATTTCGACAATTTCCCGGCCGGAACGCTGCGCACCCCGCGTCCAACGGCCGACGGTCGCCTCGAACCCGCTCGGAGCCGCAGAGGCAGCCGGGGAACGTCGAGTCGCTTGCCGTCCCCCACGACACCGGCCGCGCGATGGGAGCGTCGCAGGTGTAGCGGGGATCGCGCGCGGGTGATTCGAATCATTGACGTTGGCTCGGACGGTCGTTATTACGGTTGACGATGCAGAGCAAAGGGAGAGGGCCCGCGTGGGGCCCCCTCTGTGTCTGCTCGAGCAGGTTTACCTGCGGTCGTTGTCGTCGTCTCGGTCGGTGGGTTGGAAGTAGCGTTGGAGCGTCCAGTCGGCGACGTCGGCGCCGAGGGTTTCGCCGGCGAGGACGGAGTTGCGGAAGTGCAGGCCGGCCCAGACGCGCGCGTTGACGAGCTGCTCGTTGAGGTCTTGGACGGTGGCGAAGGTTTGCGAGGTGGTCAG
>JAFAZZ010000514.1 GCA_019239375.1 Solirubrobacterales bacterium
CGCTGCCCACACCACGGCGCCGGCCCCCACCCGAGGCCCGGGGCGCTCCGGACCCGTTACGGAGGCGGCGCTGTGAGCGCGCGGCCCTGGCGCCACCTGTGGCTCCCGGCCGCCCTCGTGGCGCTGCTCCTGCTCCCCGCCGCGCCCGCGGCGGCCCTGATCGCGGCGATGCTGGCCGCGTCGGCAGCTCGGAGTGCCCGCCTAATGAGCGCCCGCCGCCGGGCGTCCGCCACCCACCGCAGCGCGATCGTCCTCGGGTCCGACGGGCGCGGCCGGCCAGTCTCGCTGCGCGACGACGAGCTCTCGGCCCACGGGTTGATCCTCGGCGCGAGCGGCGCCGGCAAGACCACGACGCTGCTCACGATCCTGACCGAGCAGATCCGGCGCGGGCGTCCGGTGGTGGCCCTCGACCTGAAGGGCTCCCCCGCCTTCGCGCGCACGCTGGGTCAGGCGGCCGCCGGCGCCGGCCGTCCGTTCCAGGTCTGGACGCTAGACGGGGGCGCTCACTGGAACCCGCTCGCCCACGGCAACGCCACCGAACTCAAGGACAAGCTGATCGGCACCGAACGCTTCACCGAGCCCCACTACATGCGTGCGGCGGAGCGCTACGTGCAGATCGCCCTCCAGGTGCTGGCCGGCGTGCACCCGGGGCGAGCGCCCACCCTCGAGGAGGTGGTCGCGCTCATGGATCCCGCCCGGCTCATGAGCACGCTGCGCCATGTCGGGCCGCCGCTGCGAGCGCGCATCCAGGACTACCGGGCCGGGCTGACGCCCGACCAGGTGAGCGCGATCCGCGGCCTTCAGACGCGCCTTGCCGTCCTCACGGAGTCGCACACCGGGGCCTTCCTGAATCCGCCGGCAGACCCGCGCGCGGAGGCGGTCGATCTGCGCGAGGCGCTCGCGGGTCGGGAGGTGGTCGTGTTCAGCCTCAACTCGAGCCGGTACGGAAAGCTCGCTGCCCAGGTCGGGACGCTGGTCGTGCAGGACCTGGTGTCCGCCTCGGGCGAGCTCGTCGAGCGGCCGGGCACCCAGCCGGCGCTGATTGGGATCGACGAGTTTTCCGCCCTCGGCGCCGACCACGTGATCGCGCTGCTGGAGCGGGGCCGCGAGTCCGGCCTGTGCGTCCTGGTCGCGACCCAGGAGCTGGCCGATCTCGAGCGCGCCGCTCGTGGCCTGAAGGACCAGGTGCTCGGGGTGACTGCCCTGAAGATCGTGCACCGCCAGGAGGTGCCGGACTCGGCGCAAACCGTCGCGCTGATGGCCGGCACTGAGGAGGTGTGGGACGAGACTCGCCAGCTCGCGGGAGGACTCCTCGGCGCCTACGAGACCGGCCGGGGCACGCGCCGCCTCCTCGAGCGGCCGATCGTCCACCCGAATGAGATCAAAACGCTGCGCACCGGTGAGGCGGTGCTGATCTCGAAGATCCGAGGCGCCCGCCCGCAGACGGTGCGGATCTCACCGCCGCGCCGAGATGGCCCGGCGCTTTGACTGGTCAGCTCCGCGGGCCGACCACGCAGACGAAGCCGAGCGGGACGTCCCCGAGCGTCTCGAAGCAGTGCAGCTCGTTGCCCGCCACGTAGACCACGTCTCCCTCCCCCACCTCATGGGCCTGCTCGCCCAGGGTCACTCGCGCGCGGCCGGAGACGATCATCACGCCGTGGTCGTGGACGTGCCGCTCACGTGTCGTCCGGGCGCCGGGCGGCACCTCGAAGTACCGCATCCGATATTGCCGTGCGCCCTCGGCCTCGCCGATCAGCTCGTGTTTGCGCACGCCCGGGAGCGACGGGTCCCCGTAAGCCTGCGCCTCGACGTCCTCCCAGCCGACGCCGTCCCACCCCACGCGCTCCCGGCCCACGCGCTCCCGGCGCGCGTCCTCCCGGCCCGCGCCCTCCCGGCCCGCGCCCTCCCATCCCGCGCCCTCGCGGCCCGCGCGCTCCCATCCCGCGCCCTCGCGGCCCGCGCGCTCCCGGCCCCCGCCTTCCCAGCCCGCGCCAGGAGATCGCCGGTGGATGACACCCATGAGGCGCTACGCCGCGGGGGTTACCCGGTAGGCGTCGAACACCGCGTCGATGTTGCGCAGGCGGTTGATCGCCTGGTCGAGCGAACGGGTGTCTCCGACCTCAACCACGAAGCGGTTCTTGACCATCGGGTGGTTGACGATGCAGCGCGCCTCGAGGATGTTGATTCCGGCCTCGGCGAAGGTCCGGGACATGTCCTCGAGGAGGCGATGGCGATCCCAGCCGTCGACCTCGATCTCGACCCGGAACGACGTCTCGGGATCGCCGTCCCATGAGACCGGGGTGAAGCGATCCGGATCCTTGCGCAGCACGGCGACGTTCGGGCAGTCCTCGCGGTGGATCGTGATCCCCCGCCCGAGCGAGATGTAGCCGACGATCGGATCGCCCGGGACCGGGCGGCAGCACTTGGCCAGCCGCAGCATGACCTCGTCGATCCCCTCGACCGATATCCCGTAGCGCGAGGAGGAGGTCGTAGCGCGCGAGCGCCGCCGGTTTGTCTTCAGCAGGTCGTCCGCCGCGGTGGGCTCGGACTCGGCCGCCTCGCCCTGCTTGAGGCGCTGCATGATCTTGTTGACGACGACCTTGGCGGAGATCTTGGCGCCGCCAAGGGCGATGTAGAAGTCCTCGGCCTTGCGGAAGCCCATCTCGCGGATGACGTCGGCCAGCAGCGAGGAGCCGACCAGCTTCTGCGCCGGCAAGCCCTGCTTCTTGAGGTGGTCCTGCAGCAGTTCGCGGCCGGCGTGCTCTGAGTCCTTGCGCGACTCCGCCTTGAACCACGCCTTGATCTTGTTGCGCGCGCGCGTCGTCTTCACCAGCGCCAGCCAGTCCCGCGAGGGGCCGCGTTCGCGCTTGGAGGTGAGCACCTCGACGATGTCGCCCGAACGCAGCTGGTAGGAGAGCGGGACGATCTTGCCGTTGACCTTTGCCCCCACGCACCGGTGACCGACATCGGTGTGGATCTCGTAGGCGAAGTCGAGGGGCGTGGCCCCGGCGGCGAGCGACTTCACCTCGCCCTTGGGGGTGAATACGAACACCTCGTCCTCGAACAGGTCGACCTTGAGGGTCTCCATGAACTCGCGAGGATCGGCCTCCTCCTGCTGCCAGTCCAGCAACGACCGCAGCCACTTGAGCTTCCCGTCGGATCCCTGCGGCCCACCGCCGTCGCGCGGCCCGGTCTCCTTGTACATCCAATGCGCGGCGATCCCGTACTCGGCCAGATCGTGCATCTCGCGCGTGCGGATCTGGATCTCGAGCGGCCGGCCCTCGGGGCCGATCACTGTGGTGTGCAATGACTGGTACATATTGAACTTGGGCATGGCCACGAAGTCCTTGAAGCGGCCGGGCAGTGGCTTCCAGAGCGAGTGGATCACGCCCACGGCGCCGTAGCAGTCCTTCACCGAGCCGACGATCACCCGCATCGCCGTCAGGTCGTAGATCTCGTTGAACTCGCGCCCCTTCTTGGTCATCTTGGCGTAGATCGAGTAGAAGTGCTTGGCCCGGCCCGAGATCTCGGCCTGGACGCCGATCTCCTCCAGCTCCTTGCCCAGGTACACGGCGGCCTGGTTGACGTAGCGCTCCCGCTCGGCGCGCTGCTGAGCCACCAGCCCCTTGATCTCGTTGTACTTGCGCGGGTGAAGCGTCTGGAAGGCCAGGTCCTCGAGCTCCCACTTGATCGCGTGGATGCCGAGGCGGTGCGCGATCGGCGCGTAGATGTCGAGCGTCTCACGCGCCTTCTCGATCTGCTTCTGCTTGCTCAGCGCCGAGATCGTGCGCATGTTGTGCAGCCGGTCGGCCAGCTTGATCAGGATGACCCGGATGTCCGTGGCCATCGCGACCATCATCTTGCGGTAGTTCTCGGCCTGAGCCTCGTCACGCGACTGGAAGGTCAGCCCGGTGAGCTTGGTCACGCCGTCGACCAGCCCGGCGATCTCTTCGCCAAAGGCCTCGCGCACCTCCTCGAGCGAGGCCGAGGTGTCCTCGACGGTGTCGTGCAGCAGCGCCGCGCAGAGGGTCTCGGTGTCGAGCCGCATGCCGGCGCAGATCTTGGCCACGCCCACCGGATGCACGATGAAGTCCTCGCCCGAGCGCCGACGCTGGTCGGCGTGATGCATGCAGGCGTACACGAACGCCTCTTCGACGCGCCCGCGATCGATCGACGAGGCGGACTCGTGCGCGTGCTCTTCCACGATCGCGAACAGGTCTGAGAGCAGGCGCCGCGCGCCAGCGGTGAGCTCCGAGCGCTCGACCTGTCCGTGGGCCTCCGGATGCTCCAGCCGGTCAACCGGCGGCCGCGCGGCGAACACCGCCGATCCCGGCGCTCCGTCACGCGCCGGGAGCGCCGACCCGTCCTTGGCCCGGCTCCGGGTCAACCTCATGGGAGATGATTTGCGCTGCTCAGGAATCGTTTTCCGTCCTCATACCGCTGTGCGTAGATCCGGTAGGCCGCGGAGCGCTCGAGCGCCGTCGGCTGGGCGCCCGCGATCGCCAGGGCCGGCAGATCCGGGTCGAGGCTGACGAGCTCGAGCTCCCCGAGGACCTTGATCAGCCGGGCCGCCAGGCGTGCCGAGCGACCGTGCGGACCATCCCCGCGGAGCAGGTGCTCGAGCTCCTCGCCGGTCACCCTCCCCCGCAGCCTGAGGCTGCGGTAGAAGGCGGCGAGCGAAGCACGAAGGCCGTACTCCAACTCGTGCATCTGCTGCGCAAAGCGTAGCTCAGGCTCGCCCCAAGCCAAATGCGTATAGCCGCGGCCGGCGTCGAGGACGGCACCAGCCGCCGGGCAAGACGGCGGGTCGAGCGCGACCAGATGCGCGAACGGTTGCGCGAGCGCGGGGTCGCACCCGAGCGCGTGGTAGGAGATCAGCCCAAACCCGCCGGTCCTGGCCTCGAGCCCCGCCCGCCGACGAGCGGTGTCGGCGCACACCGCGAGCACCCGACCGCCGGCCGACCGCGCGTCGGCGAGCACGGCCAGCGGGCTGTGGCCGCGGCGGTCGAGTACCGCGCGCGTCTTCGGGACGACGAGCGAGTCCGGGAAAGCCTCGCGCTCGAGCTCGCAGACCACCGCGGCGAGATAGTCGGCCGGCTCCCCGACGACCTCGATCTCCGGCGGGACGCACGGCCGCGCATGCCCGAGCACCAGCCGCGGTTCGACCGCGCCCCTCCAGAAGTTGCGCTCCAGGCGGAAGGTGGCGTCCACTGGCTCGTCGGCCTCCACCCCCAGTCGTCCGTCGCAGCCGAATGCCACCCCCCGCGCGCTGATCCCGGCGGAGCCAACCGAGAAGCGCAGATGACGTCCCTCCCCCATCGGGCGCAGATCGCGCAGTCGCGCACCCGGCACCAGCAGCCGGGCCCTCGGATTGCCGATCCCGCACGGCTCAAGCCGCTCGAGCTCCTCGGCCAGCGCGAGGCCGAGCTCGCATCCCGAGGCGATCGCGTCCACGCGCTCGCGCGCCACCAGCAGCTCGGCGGCGAGCACCTCCTCGGCATGGCCTTCCAGCGCGTCCCGAAATGCCTCCACCCGCTCGCGCCGGATTGTCATCCCGGCCGCCGCCCGGTGGCCGCCGTAGCGTTCAAGGTGCTCGGCGCCGGCGTGCAGCGCGGCCAGCAGGTCGAAGCCCGGGATGCTCCGGGCCGAGCCCGACCCGACGTCTCCTTCGAGCCCGACCACCACGGTTGGGCGATGGTGGCGTTCGACCACCCGCGAGGCGACGATGCCCACCACGCCGGGATGCCAGCCCTCGCCGGCCAGGACGTAGGTCCGGCGCTGGCCCTGCTCGGCCACCTGAGCTTCGGCTTCCCACACGATGCGCTGCTCGACCGCGCGCCGCTCCGCGTTGACTCGCTCGAGCTCCGCGGCGATCTGCGCAGCGCGGTGCTCGTCCTCGGTGAGCAACAGCTCGAGCCCGGCGTCCGCCCGGCGTAGCCTGCCGCACGCGTTGATCCGCGGGGCCAGCCGGAAGGCGAGGACACCGGTGTCCAGCGCGCCCGGGTCGACGTTCGCCGCACCCATCAAGGCGCGCAGACCCGGCCGGACGGTGCGCGACAGCGCGAGCAGCCCGGCCCGCACGAGCCTGCGGTTCTCCCCCACGAGCGGCATCAGGTCGGCCACTGTGGCCAGCGCCACCAGCTCGAGGTCCGCCTGCGCTGTTGATGCTCGGAGCGCCTCGGCGAGCTTGTAGGCGACCCCAGTTCCGCACAGGTCGGGACATGGATACCCGCACACCCCAGGGTGGACGATCTCGCACTCGGGCAGCCGCCCGTCGGCCCGCGGAGCGTGGTGGTCGGACACGACGACGTCGAGCCCGGCTTCGCGTGCCGCCGCGACCTCATCCACCGCGGTTATCGCGCAGTCGACCGTGACCAGCAGGCCGGCGCCGGAGCCGGCCAGCCGGCGGACGGTCTCGGGCGACAGGCCGTATCCATCGACCAGCCGATTCGGGAGGTACCAGCCGACATCAGCACCCCGCGCCTGCAGGGCGCGGACCATGATCGCGGTGGCGCAGACCCCGTCCACGTCGTAGTCCCCGTGGACCACGATGCGGCTGCCGCGCTCGATGTGCCCCTCGATCAGGGCGAGGACACGTTCGAGGCCGGAGAACGCGCGCGGATCGTGGGCCTCCTGGGGATCGAGGAACCGCCGAGCGGCAGCGGCGTCGCGGATCCCCCGCCGCACCAGGACCTGAGCCAGTACGTGGCTGACGCCGAGCTCGCGTTCGAGCCCGACCGCGGCGGCCAGGTCGTAGGGCGGGACCTCGAGCCGGGGCGCCGCGGGCGCCGGCCCGGGAACCGCATGTAGCGAGGTTTGCGGGCGTGGGAGGTCATCCGGCTCTGTGCGCAGAAGGGCTGCCTCGGGCATTGCCGGCAGCGTATGTGCCGCTCCTGACGGAAACGGCCGCTTCGGGCGCTCTCAGGCCCGGCCGAGGACAGATTGGAACAGAGTTTTCGCACCTTGCGCGACACCCGACGCGCAACCCGGGCCGCGCCCGGTTGGCAAGCCGAGACGGGTCAGGCGAGGCCGGGCTCGCCGTGGCCGGACACGCGCGCGCTCCGGACCCCCGCGAACCAGACAATGGCCAGGCCGATCAGCGCGCCCGGGACTGCGTCCAGCGCGGTGAGGAGGTGGGTGTCGTGGCGCCCCGGGACCGAGAAGCCGTTGATGATCCAGGCGAACGCGACCGACCCGAGCAGTGCACCGATGAGCGCGCCGACGATCCCGCCCCAGAACCGGTCGGGCAGCCAGATCGTGAAATGCCAGATGGCCAGCCCCATCATCACCCAGGCGAGCATCCCCATGTCAATGGCCTCCCGAAAGGTCTTGTCGATGCTCGCCAGCGTGCGTTCCCATGTCAGCGACGCCTCCCGTGCCGGCGGTTGCGCGACTTGGTCTTGGCCGGCCGCTTCTGCGCGGGCGCCGGGGCCACGCCTTCGTTCTCGGGGATGTCGGGCGCCGGCGTGACCTCATCCGCGCGCGACGCGGCGGCATCGGACCGCGGCGCGCCGTTGCCGGTGCCGTCGCTGCCGTCACGCGGCTGCGTAGTGGGTCGGGCTGCCGGGGATGCCGGCCGAGGCGACGGGGCGGGCTTGGCGCGCGACTGCCGCGCGCGCGGCGCCGGGGCCGGAGCCTCCGCCGCCTCCGTGTGGGCGAGGCGCTTGGTCAAGGTCGACGTGCGGCGCGCCGGCTGCTCCTCCTGGATATCGAGGTCTCGCTTCATCTGCTCGAACTCGGCCGCCGAGACGGAGTCCGGGTCGGGGGTGGTCAGGCGGCCGACCCGGCGACGCCGCCTGGCCGCCGGCTCGACGTCGGCGCCCGTCGCCGCGTACGCCGGCACGTAGCCGAGATCGGCCTCGATCCGCTCACGGCGATGGCGGTACTGCGGCTCGCGCTCCTTCCAGTGCGTGAGCACCGGCGAAGCGATGAAGATCGAGGAG
>JAFAZZ010000507.1 GCA_019239375.1 Solirubrobacterales bacterium
AACGCCCTTGAGGGCAGCGGCTCGACGCTGCCGGGACCCGCCATCCAGAACCACGAGCGGCGGTGGCGCAGCCCGTGACGCTCGAAGGCACTGAGCCGCGCGGCGTCACCTGAAGGTCACCACTTCCACGACCTGGCGCTGCTCGCGTAGCCACGGCAGCAGTGATCAGAGCGCGGTTGGGAAGCAGCACGGCCGCGCGGGCGATTCTGAGTCTGGTACGAATTCGAACTTCGCCGCGGAGCAAAAGTTCACCAGTGTTCGTCGAATGACTTCTTTTTTGACCCTCTCCTGCAAGTGTTTACCGGGCGACACCTTGACAGCGGAGATCGCGCGTACATAGGATCGCGGCAAGGTTTAATTAGGGGAAGGGTGGTAAAGGTGGACGGCGTGATGCGGTCACGACGGCCGGCTCAGCGGTTGCTCGCGGCCGTAGCAGGTGTGTTAATCGGTGTGGCGGCGCTCAGTCCCGCGCCTGCGTCGGCGGCACGGGCCCGTGCGGCGGCGTGTAGTCAAGACGTGGCGTTCGGGTTGATCGAGGCCACGACCTCAGGGTGCTTGAACCAGGTGTCCGCAGGCCAGTGGCAGACGAGCGACACCATCAGTCTGAACGGTGTGCCGATCACACCGGTCAGCGGGACCAGCCTGGTTCTCACCGCGCCCAGCTCGACCTCGCCCGGCGGACAGATCTCGGTGCAGACACCCGGCATCACGATCGCGGGTGTCACAGTCGGCCAAGGCCAGCTCAATTGGAACCTGCCGGCCGGCAACAAGGGAGACGAGAAGACCGTCTTCTCGACCGGCATGGTCAACGGCGAGAAGCTGTTCGGGTTCCCGATCTCCGGATCGGCCGAGATCCGCATCGGCTGGGATGCGACCAACAACCTGCGCTACTTCAAGTTCCTCGGCAATCTGGCGTTGCCGAGCATCTTCAAGAACGGTCCGGAGCAGGGTGCAGGCGGTCTGACAGCCTCGGTGGGCCTGCGCGTGGACGCGGCCGGCGTCCACGCCGACAACGTCAAGGCGGTGATCTCGAACGCGTACATCGGCACGCTGCAGATCAAGAACCTGTGCCTGTCCTATGTCGGCGCCGGCAGCACCACGACACCTTGCTCGCCGCCGCTCTACGGATCCCAGCAATTCCTGACGTGCACCAATCCGGGCAACGTCGCGCGGTGGGACGGCAGCGCCGAAATCGTCATCCCGACCGCCGCTCGGCCGGTGGTCGGAGTGTATGCCGGAGTGCAGAACGGGATGTTCAGCTACGCGGGCGGGCAGGTGACGAATCTAGGCAACTCGGTGCCCATCGCCCAGGGGGTGTATCTCGAAAGCGTCGCGCTGGCGGTGTGCGTGACGCCACCTCCGATCGCCTTCAAGGGCGGGGCGGGGATCAACGTCGGACCGACCGTCAACGGAGTCACGCCGGTCACCATTCGGGGCAGCCTGCAGTACACCGACAGCCGGCCGTGGGTGCTGGAAGCGCGCGGTAACGTTCAGGTGTTCGGGCGACCGGTGGCCGACGCATTCCTCCGCTACAAGTCCGACAACACCATCGACTTCGGTTTCAACCTGAACTTGGACTTCAAGATCGCATCGCTCAGCGGATCGGTCAACGGATGGATCGAGGCGCGCAATCCGTTGCGCTTCAACGTGCTGGGCACCGGCCGGGTCTGTCTGGCTAGCGTGGCCTGCTCGAGTGGCGAGGTCGCGGCGTCCTCAGTTGGCCTGGCTGGATGCTTCACGCTCCTTGACTTCGCCTACCCGGTGATCGTCAAGAACAGCGATTGGACGTGGTGGGCCTTCTGGAGAGTGCACACCGAGATTCACCACAAGCGGATTCGCGGAGGAGTCGGCGTGCGCTGGGCGAACAACGCCGTGAGCCTGATGGGCGACTCGTGCGACGTTGGCCCGTACCAGGCGACTCGATCGGCACGGGATGCGGCGACCGGCGGCTTCAAGCTGGTGGTGGCGTCCGGGACGCCGGTCCTGGCGCTGCAGGTCCACGGTCGAACCCGTGCCCCCCGCGTTGAGCTGATCGCGCCCGACGGCAGGCGGTACGCCTCGCCGCACGCCGCCGCCGTGATCCAGCCTGGTCGGGAGGTATTCGCCGAAGACCGGCTCAACGCCACCACCGCGGTCGACATCATTCGTCCCGCGGGAGGGGTATGGACAATACGACCGCTCGGAGCATCCGTGCTCACGAGCATCCGACGCGCCAGTGTCGACCCGCCCTCAGCGATCGTTGCCGGGGTGAGCCCGGCGCGGTTCAGCCATGTGTTGACGTACAGCTACCAGCCCGACCCGCAGCACCGTACGCGGTTCGTCGAGCGGGGGGCCAACTACGAGCGCGAGCTCGGTCCGGCGCTTGGAACGCCGTGCCAGGGGACGGAGAACCAGCAACCCCGCCCGCTGTGCGGCGAAATCCGCTTCACGCCGGCTCCTGGGCCGGGTGGAACGCGGCGCATCTACGCCATCACCACGGAGAACGGCGAGATCACCGAGGATCGTTTGGTCGCCACCTACATGGCCCCCCGTGAACCGGAGCCGTCGAGAGTCCCGAAGCTGAGTGTGCAGCGCGTCGGGAGCAATGTGACGATCAGCTGGGGTGCGAGTCAAGCGCCGGTCGCGGCCGCCAGGCCTATGGACTACGACATCGACGTCAACATCAGTGACGGCCGGCGGCTCCTCGACGTAGCCAGGGGCTTCACCCATCACGTCACGATCCCGAACGTCGATGCGGGCCTGGGCGTGACCGTCCGAGTCGCCGGCGTGCGCGACGACGATACGCAGGGCGCGGCGCGAACCGTGATACTCGCGCCCGGGCATGCCAAAGCCACGTAGTCGCGGCTGACGGCAGGACCCTGAAGGGAGAGGAAGAGGAGTGTCTAGCAGGCGAGCACACCTCCGCCGGGTGAGCCGGCTCGTCGCCGCAGTGAGCCTCGTCGGCGCGATTGGCGCAGTGGTATTCACGAGCGGCGCCGCCGCCAAGGTCCCCGTGGGTCAGCCGTTCGTCCTGCGTGCAATCGGGGACTCGGTGACCGCCGGCTTTGGCTACTGCGGGCTCGTCGATCCAAGCTGCAGGGACGGACGAGGTCAGCCGTACTCTCTGTCCGAACAGACGGAGTGTCGCGGGGGTGACTACGACGATCGGTGCTCGTCCAACAAGGGCGACTCCACCGCGCATCTCCCGGGCACCGATGGGGTTCCCGCCATTTCCTGGGCGGCGCAGTTCGCCGTCCGCGAAGACATCCCGAACTTCATCAACTACGCGGTGACCGGCTCGAGGCCCGATCAGTGGGACGACAACGCGCCGCATGGGTTCTACAACTTCAACACGCTCATGCAGGACGTCCTGACTGCGGGTCCGGACCTGACCCTCATGACGCTGGGCGCAAATCCGGTGCTCCACGAGTTCTACTCGAGCCGCGTGCCATCGCCTGCGTGGCCCTCTTCTCCATCGATGAGGTGAAGAAGTGTGCTGCCAGGGAGCTCGAGAAGTCCAAGGTGCATCTCGAGAACGTGTACGAGCGCCTGCTTACGGTGCCCACCAACCACGTGATCGTGCTCGGTTATCACACCCCACATCCCGCCGTCCACGAGAGCGTATTCGGCAGGCTGATCGACTTCTACCTACCACGATACGCTGAGGTGCAAGCAATCATCGCCGAGATCAACGCCACCGTGCATCAGGCTGTGGCCGACGTAGCCAGCCAGGGTGACAACCATCTTCGCATCCACTTCCTGAGCATGGAGCCGTGGCCGGCGGAGGAGCACCAATGCCTGGACACCAGGCATGAGCCTTGGGTCATCTCGTGGGACTTCTGCATCCATCCCACCGAGGCCGGATACCGGCAGTTCGTAGATCGATTGGTGAGCTTCGTCAGAGCGGACCCCGCGGCCGCCGGATTCAGGCCTGAATGGGGCAGCTGAGGATGGCGAGCGACCGGAGCGTGCTCGCGCCGACTGGGCAAAGCGCGCACGGACCGGCGGCGGCCGCCCCTAGCGGTGAGGCCCGCCACGCCGGGTCTCGTCCGCCCCCTCCCGAGGCCGCCGTCAGCGCGGTTCGCTTGCAGCTGGCCGATGAGTGCGACGCGATGGCACGACATGCGCTCGGCTCGGGCATCACGGTTCCGGCGTGGGTCCTGGACGTGGTCGAGCGAAGTCACGTGTCGGACGAAAGGGAGCCCAGCGACGCCGACAGGTCGCTGCAGTCGGCCGATCCTTACGAATCCGACGAGTGGGACGTCACGTCGCTCGTTAGCGCGCCGCCCGCGCGACTCGACGAGCTAGGCCGTGCCCATGCTGCGCTCGCCCGGCTGGTCGAGCCGGCGACGCCTCGCGGTATCCTCCTCCTCACCCGCGGGCGCCAGTTCGGCCGGCTCAAGTGGCTCGGCCCGGTGCGCTTGATCCGCCAGATGCTGGTGGTGGTGATAGTGATGCTCATCGCTTTCGTGCTGTTGGCGCTGTCACCCGACATCCACGCCAGCAGCGGGGATATCTTCCGGGATTCGGGTAGCGAACTCCTGGTCAACGAGCTCTTCTACCTGACCGCAGGCGGTCTGGGTGCGGCCTTCTACGCGTTGTTCACGGCCTACCAGTACATCGCGGCAGGCACGTACGACACCACGTATGAGTCGAGCTATTGGATCCGGTACATCCTGGGCCTGATCGCCGGGGTCGTCCTCCCGTCGCTTGTTCCGGTCAGCTCCGGCAACAGTTCCGCACCCGTGACGCGGCCACTGCTGGCCCTGCTCGGCGGCTTCTCGGCCGCCGTCCTGTACCGGATTCTGCAGCGGCTCGTACAGATGGTGGAGGCGCTCGCCGAAGGCGATTCCAAACCAGTCGAACAGGCCCGCACGGAAGCGGTGACGGCGCGCGCGGTGGCTCACCTGGGTGAGGAGAGACTCGCGCTTGTGGGCGAACTCGTTCATTTGCGAGACGGGCTCAAGTCCGACGAGCCGACCGAGCAGGCACAGGCGACGGTGGAGAAGCTGCTGGCCGGGTTGGCGCCGCACGGAAACCTGTCCGACTCCGGTGGGAGCTGACATCACGCGCCGGGGGCCATGGTTCACCCGCTTCTCATCATGGTGAACAACGACAGTCACCAGACGACCCGGGCCTCCCCGGCAACGACGACGTGACGCTCGCCCCGCACCAGATCGAGTTGGTTTGGACCGCCAACGAGCGTACGACTATTCACCAGTGCGCGCCTGAGTAGAGGAGGCAGCTGCACGCTGCGACGTGTGCGTGACCTGCGCACCGCGCAGGCGTGCAAGAATAGAGCAGGGCGGGGGTCCGGTTGAGCGAACGCGGGGGGCGATTCCGGCGAGTTGACCGCAGGAGGGCGAAGGTCGACGTGGAGGTGGGGCTGGCAGGGGCTAAGGGCTTTGGAGTGTTCGCGGCGAGGTGGCTTGCCCGCGGTGAGACGGTGATCGTGGGCAAGGCGACCGGGTATCCGACGGAGCGGACGCGCGTATCGGTGCAACTCGACTGGGGGCGGCAGGTTGAGATGGACGCTCCGGCCACGCTGCTGAATCACAGCTGCGCGCCGAACCTTGGCGTGCGGCAGAATCACTGGTCTGCCTACGACTTCGTCGCCCTGCGAGATATTCTCGCCGGCGAAGAGCTGGCGTTTGATTATGCGATGACCGAGCACTCTCTGGTCGCCTCCCTGCCGTGCTGGTGCGGGACCACTGCCTGTCAGGGCGAGGTTTTGCCGTGGAGCGCGCGTGACCAACGGTGGCGCGAGCAGAACGCGGTGTGGCTGGCTCCATATCTCCGGGTTGCCTCAGCGGTGACGCCGGCGCAGCGACTGAGCCCGTGGGTCAATCGATGAAGATATGCGTCCTGTACTGCAGCGACCAGCTTTCGTCCGACGGGGTGCCGGCGCCGGCACGAGCGCCGGTCGAACTGGCTGAATACGGTCCTCGTCACGAATATGCGTACCAGGAGCTGACGAAGAACACGGTGATCCGAGAGCTGAGGAAGCTGGCCCGAGGGGGCTTCGACGTATTCCTGAACCTCTGCGACGGCGCGTGGGACGAACCTCGCCCCGGCATCGAGGTGGTCGAGGCGCTGGAGCGGATGGAACTGGCTTTCACCGGTGCCGGAACGGCCTTCTACGAGCCGTCGCGCCACGCCATGAAGCTCGTTTGCCACTACCTGGGCATTCCGCATCCACGCGGTGTGGCGGTGCGTGGAGCGGAGGAGAGTTCATCGGTGACGTCGAGACTCCGGTTTCCCCTGATCGTGAAGCATCCAAACAGCTACGACAGCACTGGCTTGACGCCGGCGTCGAAGGTGCACACGTTGACGGAACTCGAAGAGGAGATCGAGCGGATGACGGATCGGTTTGGCGCATCGCTCGTCGAGGAGTTCGTCGAAGGTCGCGAGTTCACCGCGCTCGTCGCGGGCCAGGGGGGTCCCCGGTCCATGCCCAAGACGTATCCCCCGGTGGAGTGCGTCTTGCCCCCGGGCGAGACCTTCAAGCACTACGACCTGAAATGGCGCGACTACCGGCTTCTGCAGTGGCGGCCAGTATGCGATGAGGACCTCGCACGGCACCTGATGCGGATCTCGGCGGAGCTGTTCCAGGGTCTCGGTGGCAGCGGCTACGCCCGGTGCGACATTCGTGTCACGGACACCGGGGTTCCGTACGTGCTGGAGATCAATCCGAACTGTGCCGTGTTCTACCCCCCAGATGCGCCTGGCGGAGCCGATGCGGTGTTGCACGCCACTCCTGGTGGCCACGAGGATTTCATCGAGACGATCCTCGCTGACGCACGGGCGCGGCAGCGCGCCAAGCGGCGCCGTTATCTCGTGGAGCTTCACGGCGAGTCGGCCGGCTACGCCATGTACGCCGCGACCTCGCTTGCGCCAGGAGAGCGGATCAGCCGGGGCGAGGAGCAACCGCACGCGCTGGTTACCCGCAGGTATGCCGCGGCGAACTGGCCATCGCGCGAACTGCGCTGGCTGGAGCAGTACGGATATCCGCTCAACGACGAGGTGCTGGTCACCTGGAGCTCGGACCCCGAACAGTGGTCGCCGATCAACCACTCCTGTGACCCCAACGCCTGGATCGAGGGCCTCGATCTCGTGGCGCGGCGGCCGATCCAGGCCGGCGAGGAGATCACGGTCGAGTACGCGACGTTCATCGCCGGGGCAGGCTCGTCGTTTGACTGTCATTGCGGCGCGGACGACTGCCGCGGGACCATCACACCCGAGGACTGGCAGCTGCCCGAGGTCCGGCGTCGCCACGGAGAGCACTGCTCGGCATATATCGCGGGCAAGTGGGCGGGCTTGGTCAACTGCGCCTGATCACGCGGCGGCGCGGCTTCGCCGGCGTGGGGTCGTACCTCGAGTCGAGCGTCGCCGCGCTGCGCTCCATTCAGGCCGCCCCCGCCCTACGCGGTTACGTGGCCGTGGTCGCCCTCCTCGATCTTGCCCAGTACACCTCGGGCATGGCCATCTGGTTGTACGTGTTCGCGCGCGGAGGCACCGAGGCCATCGCTCTGCTTGTGGTCACGGGCTCAGGGACGCTGGCGCTCCTGGCCGCGCCGATGAGCAGCCTCGCCGATCGCTACGGCCGTGGACGGATTGCCGCGGTCGGCGCGGTGCTTCGCGCACTCGTCTTGCTGGCGATCGCGACGAGCGTTGCGGCGCACTGGCCCGTGTGGACGACGCTCGCGCTGGCGGGCATGGAGGGCGCGGTCTATGCCATCGGGGCTCCCGCTCTGCGGGCGCTGGCGCCCACGTTGGTGCAGTCGGCCAGCGAGCTCACTTCGGTTAACCTGATGATCTCGCTCGGACTGGCCTTGGCGATCTTCCTGGGCCCGCTCGTCGGAGGTCTCGCCTATCAGGTGACCGGAGCTGCGCCCGTGGTGGTGGGCGTTGCGACGGTATTTGCACTGAGTTACTTCCCGCTGGCGCGTTTCAAGCGCGGGGTGCCGCCAGGGGAGTCTCTTCCGGAGACACACGCACGGCACGAGAGGATCGCGCGGACCCTCGCCGGCTTGCGATCTGCGGCCTCAGACAGTCGGATCCGGCTGACCCTACTCGTGTTCTGCGGCTACTCGTTCGCCGCCGGCATCCTCGATGTGGTGCTGATAGTGATCGCGCGCGACGTGCTGCACCAATCCAGCAGCGGCGTCGGAGCGCTCTACGGCGCGTTCGGAATCGGTGGCCTGTTCGCGGGCGTCGGCATTGGCCAGCTCATGCGAGCGCGCCTCGCCCGGATCTTCGGGATCGCGGTGGTGCTGTGGGCGTTGCCCCTCGGCGCTATCGCGCTCGTCGCGCGGCCCGCGGCCGCCTGGGCATGCGGAGTCGTAGCCGGAACTGCGGGCACGATCGCGCAGGCGGCGGGTGACACCGTGTTGCAGCGCGCGACGCCAGATCCGCTTATGAGTCGCGTCCTGGGCGTCTACGAGGCGCTCACCGGCATCGCTTATATGGCGGCTGCGTTGGTCCCCGCGATCCTGGTCACGTGGCTCGGACCGCGCACGATCCTCGTCGCGGGGGTGGCCGTGGCGCCGCTCGTCGTGATCTGCTGTTGGCGAGGGCTTCTCCGCCTCGACCGCGACCTCGATTTTCACGAGGAGCGCCTGAAGCTCGTGGTGCGTGTCCCGTGGCTTCGTGCCACTTCGCTGGCCGAACAAGACCGTGTTGCCGCGCTGCTCGAGGAGGAGATTGTTCCCCCGGGGGATGTCATCGTCTACCAGGGAGAGGTCGGGACCCGCTTCTACATCCTGCGGTCCGGTGCCGTCCGTGTTCTGGTCGACGGGCACGAAGTCTCCCGCCTCGGATCCGGCGAGTGGTTCGGCGAGGTGGCCCTGCTGAGGGACATCCCCCGCACTGCCACAGTTCAAGCCACCGAAGACACAGCTCTACTTTCGCTGTCAGACGACGATTTTCACCGTGCCCTCGAGGGCGTGGGAACGGTCGCGCGTGGGGAATCGTCCCGCATCCTCGGGCTGAACTCGCTCTCGGGTCCCGGCGACCTGGTGTGGCCGGCTCGCGCTATTGGCCGCTCGACGACCACCGGCGCGGGCGCTGCCGTCGAGCGCTCAGCCGATCGAATTGCCATGCTCCGACACGTTCCCCTCCTCTCGTACCTACCGGCGAGCGCGCTCGCGCGGATTGACGCCGCGTCGAGCATCGAGCGCCACGCGCCGGGCGACACGATCCGCTGTGAAGGGGATCCTCCAGGGCCTGCCTACATCATCTGGCAGGGGCGCGTCAAGATCCTGTGTGGCGACCGGCCTCGCCGCGTCACCGGTCCGGGCGACGTGATCGGAGACCTCGCGACCCTCCATGGACGACCACGAAGCGCGACCGCGGTGGCCGACGACGAGACAGTCGTATTGACGCTGCCCCGCGACGAGCTGCTGGCCGAGCTGACTCCCGGGTCTCCCCTGGCTGGCGTATGAGCTGTTCGCTCAGGTTACAGACCTGCGCGGTGTGGCGATCCTGTCTGGATTTCCCGCACAGCCCATCTTTGTCGGTTTAGACTCGTGTGAAGTTTCGCCTGTATTTCGCTTCGGCGGGACCGGGCGTGGGTCGGTGTGACTTTCCTCAGAACGGAGCGCGACATGGAAGCCCACGAGGCGCTAGAGCACTTCGAGAAGGTGTCCGAGGCTGACGAGGAAGCGGTGGGTCCCGGAGCGCAGCTGGCTCGGTCGGCCGCGGTCGTGGTCGCAGTGCTCGCGGCCTTCCTGGCCATCGCGACGTTCTTGTCCAATGAAGCGGGCAAGGAGGTAATCACCGGCGAGACGAAAGCCGCCGACACAAGCGCCCAGCTCGAGGCAAACGACGTCAAAACGATCATTGCCAACGCTGACTCGGTTCTGCTCCGCGTCGTCGGTGCTGGAAGCCCCAAGGAAGCCACGGCAGCCGCCAAGGCCGACGAACTGGAAGGTACTGTGCAGTCTGAGTTACGGCCTGTTGACCAACGGTTGTCGGCGAAGATCGTCGCCGACGCGAAGGACCGCAACAGCGCGGACCAGCGCCATCTGCTCTATGAGTTGGCAGAAGTAGGGATCCAGGTGGCAATAGTCCTGGCCGGCATCTCCATCCTGGTTCGCCGTCGCTGGCTGCTCCTCGGCGGCACGGCGGTCGGTGCGGCGGGAGTCGTGGTGCTGATTGCCGGCCTGGTGTATTAGGTGTCGTGGCTGGCAGCTCTCGCAGCACACCCGATCGCGCAATCGACGTCCCTGGTCGGCCGTAACATCGGACGAGCAGAGCCGGGCCACCCCGCGGTCCGGCAAGAACGAGCTGTTCCTTACCAACACTTACTGACCGTGACATGCCGCGAGGGGGGGCGGAGCGGTCAGCGTCCGCCTGCCCTGCGGCACGTCGGCAGTGGCCACGACTGGCCGGCGGCCAGTGGGGCGAAACGGTGAATACGTCCATCAACCCGCCCACGGCTCTCGCCTATCTGCGATAGTTCCATCTGTTCACTCGTTACAGCTCCGGATGATCGATTCACCCAAGACAGGAAGGAGCACTCCTGCCTCGCGGGGGCGGAGACACCGTGGCAGGGTCGGCGTCATCTGAGCCGGTTTCTTTCGGGAGCAGCGGCGGGGCAGAGGCGTGGCGGAACTCAGGGTAACCCGAGGCGAGCAGGGAATGCCGACACCCGTGCGGCTCGCCTTCGTCGCGCTTCTGGCCATCGTTGCCGTTGACGCTCTGCATGAGCTTTTTGGCCTGGCTGGCTCTAGGTACAGCAATCTGCTCGACAGCTACTTCTACGACGTCGCCGCGATCGGCGGGGGAACACTGATGGTGCTCCATGGCCTGCGCAGCGAGAGCGAGTCTGGCTGGGTGCTCTTGGGTCTCGGCACGTTTAGCTGGGTTGTCGGCGACATCCTGTCGGACCTTCGCGTTGGGATCGGCAACGGCGTGTCAGTGTCGGATGCCTTCTGGGTGGCCTGGTATCCGCTCGCTTCGATAGGGCTCTTCATGCTGGTTCACGAACGCTTCAAAGAATTTGACTTCGCGCGCTGGATCGACGGGATCGCCCTGGCCCTTGTGGTCGCCACGCCGGGGGTGGCGCTCGCGCTCCAACCCGCCGTCGATGAATCCCACGTCAGCGTGCTCGCGCACATCGTCGATGTCACGTACCCGTCTGGCGACATCCTGTTGCTCGGCTCGACAATAGGGGTGATCGCACTGGCCGGCTGGCGGCCGGGTCGCTCGTGGTACCTCCTGTCGATCGGCCTTTCGGTTTGGGTGGTCGCGGATGCTCTCTATTCCGTTCAGAAAGCCGACGGTACTTACACAGCGGGTATATATGACTACCTGTGGCCGGCGGGACTGCTGGTGATGGCATATGCCGCCTGGCAGCCTCGCTACGTTTATGAGCCGCGGGAACTCTACGGCTGGAAGGCGGTGATCCTGCCGGTCGTCTGTCAAATCTTTGCACTAGCTACCCAGGTGTGGGGGATGGTGGCCACGCTTGGCGAAAGCGAGAGGATCATGACGATCGCCGTCCTCACCGTCGTGATCGTCCAGCTCTATGTAAGCCGGCCGCGGCGCGGGGAAATTCGCTTGCCTCTACGCAGGGAATCGGCGATACAAGCGTCCCAGGGCACGCGAGTCACGACCGGCGATCCCGGCGGCGTGTAGCGCCCACGGCTTTGCCGGAAGTGAGACCTTGTCCGCCCTCGGACCGCTCGACGGCCGTTCGCTGCGCGTCGCGTTCAGTGACGGCTACAAGGACATCGCGACGCAGACTGCATCGTCATACATCGCATCTGTTAGCGGCAGGGTTGATGAGTGCGCCGTGCTTCGACCAGTCCCACATCGGTCGGAGGTAAGTGTAGTTCAGCTCCCTCGACGCAGCCCCATCCTCGACAATCACGCCGAGCTCCTGCAGGCGCCCCGGATAGAGGTTCTGCGAACCGACGTAAAAGGCTTCGTCATCGACGGCGACCAGTTTGGCGTGATTGGCGAACGAGCTGCCATTCGCCCACGTCGCCCCGGGGCCGTTGCGAACCGACGCGAGGCCCACGTCCCGGCAGAGCTCCGCTCTCGCCTGCGCGGCTGGAAGGTGGGAATCGAGCTCGAGCGCCTCCTGAAGGACTGTCGCGACGTCTTTGAGCGTCCAGCCGTTGCCGTATCCCGCTGCGCCGCCGCCACCTGCGGACAACACGATCGTGATCGGCACACGGGCCACGATCTTGTTGGCGAGGATCGCAAACAGGCGCTCGTCGAACTTCGCCTCGGTCGCGACGATCGGCTTCGGCAGGCACGAGAGAAGATCCTGCTGTGAGATGAAGATCGAACTGCGCGCTCGCTCGATCAGGGCGCGGACCGCCGCCTCTCCGGGATTTCGGTACTCGTAGGCCCGGCTGTCGTTGGTCTCGGAGGCGTCGCGCTGGAAGAATTCGCACTTGTTCCCGTGCAGCGGCGGCCGTGCGAAAGGCGCGGACTCTCTATCGTACGGCTCGCCCGGAACGTTTATGCCGTTCCCCAGGTGTCCGACAACCATCATCGGCACCGCGCCGTTGGGGAGCGGCGACTGTGTCCTCGCGATCTTTACGCAGGCGGGCAGGTTGAGGAGGGTAACGTCAGTGTTGAAGCCGTGGCTGTGGTCACACGTCCAGGTCCACAGCACGTCGTCGTAGCGCGACACGTCAGTCGCGGCCTGCCCCTCGACCTCGATCGAGAGATCATTGACCGGGTTCGCGGTCTGGAGGTAGTCGCTGTTCCAGTAGTTCATACCGCCTACGATCGCTGCCCGCCCATCCACGTCGAGCACCTTCGAGTGATTCCATGACGTAATTCCGACGCGCATAGAGGCCGACTGCACCTTCAGCCACGGCCCGGCGCTTTGCTCCAGAGCGCGGGCAAATGCGTTGGCGGAGTAAAGCCCAGCGGGAAACTTGCCGATGAGGACGCGCACGACCGGTACCTGGTTCGGATGGCTCTGATGTCCTTCACGGAGCCCTCGGATGATGGCGCCGAGAAAGTAGCCTTCCGGACCACCGTCGGTGAGCGACAACTGGTATAGCTCGGAGAAGTCGACGCTCTCACGGGCGCTGGCGACCAGATTGGTCATCCGTTGCAGGATTGCGGCTCCCCCAGGGGGTGGCTGGGCGCATTGCAGCTGGCCCCAGCAGTTCGGGGTCTGGAGCAGCCAGCCCGCGGGGAGGTTGCTGTCGTTCGAGACCCACCAGATCTTCCCCTCGGTGCCCGGCGAACTCGCGCGGAGGTTCCCGGCGACGAAGTCAAGATAAGGCGTGGCCGCCGTCGCACTCATCAGCGAGGGCGCCAGCCCGTAAGCGGCACACACGAAGACTGTGACCGCGACAAGCGTTCGCACTCGGTGGCGGGCGGCAAACGCGTCAGTGAGACCGACAGATCGACGTAGCATTCCTAGCCCTCCGTCTCGCGGCGCTCTGGGACAGTAGTTGGCGCACGCCCGCCGGTGGCGGGTGTCGCCACCGTGTTTGGAGGTTGCCACCTTCCCCGAGGGCCCAACCAACCCCAATATGTTCAAGCACCCTATGTCACGGGAAGCTCGATTGTCAAGCCTTAACCAGTACATGTCGTCCGCGGCGATGGTGTCAATGGCACTTCGCAGACGCCAGCTGCCGGTGTTCGACAGGGATGGAAAAGCAGTCATGCGTTTGTGGCGATTTGCCCCGGTTTAGCGGCGGAAAGTCACTCCGCGTCTCGTGGGATGCGTCGCTCGCACCGCGGCGGTAAGTCCCACGGACAGGCTGGCGACGCCGATCGGGCCGTAATCATGCACCGGCCTTGCACCGCCCATCGTTGTATCACGACCGGCGGGGCGCGTCTCTGTTGCATATGAGCCTCGAAGCGACGGCTCCGAACGCCCAACCGCGAATCCCCAAAAGAGGATCCTCATGCCCCTCGTCACAGGCCTCCAGAAGCTCGAGGCGATCAGCCTCGCGGCCGTCGCTGGGCAGGTGGGGTTGCTGATCGCGCCTGTCGTCCAGCGCCGCCGCGGTCTGCGCACGGTGCCCGCCGACGTGGCCGGGATCCCGACGGTGAGCTCGGTGGGGGCGGGCGCGGGGTCTCGGCATGACGCGCGCAGGCGAACCGTTTGGCCGTCCAGGCCGTAGTCCCCAGCAAGAAGAACACGCACTTGAAAGTGGGGTCTCCATGACGAGCACGGGATCGAGGATTATTGTGTTGGGAGCTGGTGTATGCGGTCTGACGGCCGGCATGCTCCTGCGCCGGGATGGTCACGAGGTGACGGTTTTGGAGCGCGACCCGGAATCGGTGCCGCGCTCAGGAGACCGAGCATGGGAGCGATGGACTCGCAGCGGAGTGACGCAGTTCCGCCAGCCGCACTTCCTCCAGTCTCGCGGCCGCATCGTGCTTGAGGAGGAACTGCCCGGTGTCGTCTCGGCCCTCGCGCAGGCCGGTGGGTTGCGGTTCGATCCGCTGCGGCTTATGCCGCCGTCGATCGTCGACCGCGAACCCCGCAGCGGGGACATGCGCTTTCAGACGGTCACGGCCCGCCGGCCGGTGCTCGAGCAAGTCCTCGGCCGTGCGGCGCATGCCGAGCCGGGCCTGGAGATCCGTCGCGGGGTCTGCGTCCGGGAGTTGATGATGACAGCGTACGACGGCACCCCACACGTCCGCGGCGTGCGTGCGGATTCGGGAGAGCAGTTCGAGGCCGACCTTGTCGTGGACGCGATGGGGCGGCGCTCACAGCTTCCACGTTGGCTCGAGGAGGCGGGCAGCAGGCCGATCCACGAGGAGAGCGAGGACTCTGGTTTCATCTACTACACCCGCTACTTCCGCTCGCGCAACGGCGGAATCCCGGAGTTCAGAGCGCCGATCCTCACCTCGGCCGGCACCTTCTCGATCCTTACGCTGCCGGGTGACAACGACACGTGGTCAGTGACCCTGTACATCTCCGCCGGGGACACCCCGCTCAAGCGACTGCGCGACCCCGACAGATGGACCGCGCTGGTGGCCGCGTGCCCGGCGCACGCGCACTGGCTCGATGGCGAGCCGATCACCGGCGTGCTGGCGATGGGCGGAGTGACCGACCGCTACCGGCGCTTCAGCAGCGATGGCCGTCCCATGGTCACCGGAGTTGCCGCGGTGGGCGACGCGTGCGCCTGCACGAACCCATCCAATGGACGCGGCATGTCGTTGGGCCTGATGCACGTCCAGCGCCTGCGCGATGTGATCGGAGCGCATCTCGAGAACCCGCGCGAGTTGGCCGAGGCCTGGGACGAGGCGACCGAGGCCGAACTGACGCCCTGGTACAGGGAAAATGTGGCAGAAGATCGTGCCCGGATCGCCGAGATGGAGGCGCTTCGCCACGGACTCGGGCCGGAGCCGCCGCGTACCCGATCAGCGCTCCTCCGCCGTGCGCTGCTTGCGGCCGTTCCGCGTGATGCTGACGCGTTCCGCGCCTTCCTGGCGTCGCGCTGCTGCCTGACGCCGCTGCGGGAGACGTTGGCAAACCCGGAATTCGTTGAGCACATCTTCCGGGTGGCCAGTGACAGCCCGGCACCGCGGCCGGCCGGTCCGAACCGTGTACAAGTTCTGGACCTCCTCGACGATTTGCGGGCAGCTGCCTGACGGCGCCCGCCGGCGGCTCGGAACTGGAAGCTAACAGTGCGCAGTAACTGACGACCTTGCACAAGGCGGCCCACGGCCGCCGCGACGTCACAATCGCCAAGGTTCGGCTGAAGGCTCACTGCGCCGGGCGCATCGTCTGCCCGAAGAATGCCCAGATGATCTCGCTGGCGGAGGGGCCCCGGGGATCAGCGTAGGAGCCGCCTGCAACCCCTCCGGACCATGCGTGGCCGAGGTCGTCGACCTCGATTGACTCGTGCATCAGGGTTCCGCGAGCGTCGATCCAGCGGTTCTGCGTGTAGGAAAGGCCGCCGGCAACGCGAGCGCGCTCCGAAGCAGTTGGTTTGGCTGGGTCGTGCGCGCACGTCATCGGTGCAGTGAGGTGGTTGGCGTGCATCAGCTGGGCGAGAATGTGCCGGGAGTTTTGCGGCGCGACAGTAGTGTCGGCGGTCCCGTGGATGACCAGGCTGGGGATCGGCCGGGCGTGCCCGCCCATGGCAGCCTTAATTGCGCCGCCGTCACGCGCGCCGATGTTGGTGGCCCGGCCCATCGCCGCGTAAGCGGTCGCCAGGTTGTCCGCCGCGCGGTACGGGAGTCCGGAGTGGACGGCCGCGGCGGCGAACACGTCGGGGTAACAGACGGCGAGGATCAGCGCCATCGCGCCGCCTGAGGACAGCCCGGCGACGAAGATGCGGCCGGGATCAACTGGCTGGGAGGACTCCTGAGCGAGAAGCGCACGGGTGATGCCCGCGATGGACTTGGGCTCTCCCGCCCCGCGTTGCTGGTGCCTCGGCTCGAACCAGTTCCAGCACCCCTGCGGGTTGCGCCCGCGCGGCTGACCTGGATACATCACGACGAAGCCGTGCCGGTCCGCAGTGTCGTTCATCGCGGTTGCGGCCGCGAACGTCGAGGGGTCCTGGGTGCAGCCGTGGAGCATAACCACCATCGGAGCTGGAACAGAGGGATCCAGCCCGCGGGGGATGTGCACCAGGACGCGATCGGCCGCGCGCTGGGCGCGACGCGGGCCGCCGTGCACGCTGCCGCGGTTCTGGCGCGGGTTGGCGAGCGATCCGCGTCCTCCAGGAACCACCGGAGGGTGCTGGTCGGTCGGGCCCAGCCAGGGGAGAAGCGGAGTCGGTGTTGAAGGCGTCATCGCGGTCAGGGGTACACCGGCAGCGGCGATCGCGGCGCGGTTCTGCTCGTAGAGCTCGCCCCAATTGATTGCATTTGTAAGCATGCTGCTCAATATATCGAGCAGCGATCTTTATTTCAAGCAGATCGTGGCGGCCCGAGAACAAAACTGCGGTAGACACTGAGGAGCGCGAAGCGCTGCGCCTCGCTCAGCGCGGGGTCACGCTCGATCGCCGCCTCCGTATCCCAAGGACGATTGGTTTGCTCGCCGTCGTCAAGCATGCCTGCCCGGACCAGCATCGGCCCGAGCGGGGTGTCCAGGGCGGATGCGATCGCACGGAGCACCGTGAGTGATGGCTCGTGGAGGCCCCGCTCGATCCCACTCAGATATGCGTTTGACACGCCTGTCTGCGCCGACAGCTCACGCAGCGACAACCCCTTCGCCAGGCGCTGGGCGCGGAGCAGCGCGCCGAGCGTTTCCAGCGCCGATCGGGGTAGGTCGCTGCTCATCGCCACATCATCGCGTCCGCAACGCTGTATGTGCCGCTGACTGCTCAGGTGTGTCCCAGTCTCGCGCCCTTGCGGACCTCGATGACCGTTGGCGGATCGAGCGCGACCGCCGCGTAAGCGGAGGCGGCCCGCCTTGGAGCCGCCTCCATTTCGTTCACCGCGTGTCTCGCGCGAGCAGCTGGTCTACCGTGCGACCGCGGCGCTCATGGGTCATCTTTTAGCCCGATCGCGGTGGTCTATCGGCCCGCGTCGGCGAGCGTGTCCTGTGCAAAGGCCCGCTCTACACCAGATAGCTTCTGGGAGTCGGCGTCGAGGGTTTGGACGTCCTGCCGGATCGTGGCGGCGGACGCGCCGCTCGAGGAGTCATCGATGAGCTGCTGCAGGTCGAGCTGGACGACCTCCACGTTTGCCCGGACCCATTGCGCCTCGGCAGGTCCTTCGGGCGAGCCCGGAGCGGCCGTGCTGAGCGAACCGAACAGGCCATGGGACTCGCCGAATGGCCCGGCTGTGAAGTAGAGCGTGTTGGCAGCGCCTCCGGAGCCACCGTTGCCGAACTTCAGCGTCCAGAGTCCGTCGATTTGGATTGGCTCGCCGTCCGGATCCTTGAGCTGGCCGAGCGGGGTTCCGGTGGTGGCGTCAAAAGCGTTGATGAAACCGTTGCCGAAGTTGCCCACGAGGAGCACCGGATCGTTGTGAGGCGGGCCAAGCCCTGCGAACGCCTGCGGCGCGATCGCCAGGCCCCACGGAGAGTCGAGCGGCCCCCGCGAGATCAGTCTTACCTTGCCATTGGGCAGCCCGGGGTTGCCGTCCGGGTTGAAGACGTCGACAAAGCCGCGGTGCGGGCCGGCGACGTCGTCATGCCCTGTGGCGTTCTGGCGGGCGTAGGAGACATAGATTTTCCCGCCCAGTGCCTGGACATTGAACGGCGCGTAGTGCGCGGGCAGTCTCGGGTCGCGGAACGCGCCGGCCGGCAACGCCGTGACCCGGTTGAATTTGGCGTCGTATACCTCGACCACTCCGGCGCGGAAGTTGGAGACGTACAGCAGTGCCGTGCTGTCGGCATCGGCAGGGATGATCGGCGTGCTGCTGGTTGCCACCGCTAGGCCCTTGTACACCGCGCCGGTCTGCTGGCCGGGGTCGGGATTGGTGAAGTTGTTCCCGGAGTGGTCCATGGCGATCACAGCGTGAGTGCTGGCGCCGTTCGGGCCGTCGAACCGCCCAGTGGGATCGACGCCCGGGTTCCAGCCGACGATCGTGCCGTCCTCGGTCGCGAACAGGAACACGGCCGGGAGGGACGTCGCCTGGCCGGCCTTGTCCGGACCGGTGATTGGGAAGGCGCCGGCGGTGCCACTCGGGTTGAACACCGTTCCGGTCGGGGTTCCGCCGGTGACGCTGACCGGGGTCGGGATGCTGACCGCCAGCGGGTTGATCGAAACCGGCGTATTGCCGGCGCCCGGAACGTTGTAGAGCGTGGCCAAACCGGCGCCGTTATCGGAGATCCAGAAGGGGCTCGTGGCGCTCTCGGAGATGCCCCAGGGATTGACCAGATTGCCGTCGGTCACCGCGGCGACGCCCGGCAAATCGGACACCAGATCTGTCTGCAGCACGGTTCCCGAGGTGGTTGCTTTCGCCGGCGAGAAGTTCGCGGCCGCGGCAGCCGGTGTCAGGCCGATGGCCGCCAGCAACGCGAGTACGGCCAACAGCGATCGGGGTGCGCGTCCAAGGCTCGGTACGCGTTGTCTCATGATGCGCCTCCTTTAAAATCGGGTTGACTTCGTTTGCGCCGGCAGCGAGCACTGGCGTGATCGGGCGAGCGGTCCGGGCCGTTTGCCGGAGGGGTCGCGACGAGCTTCGTTGGACGGACACGCGGCATCGTTCAGGTGAGTGCCTGTTCTGGAGGACGCCTTCCCGTGCCGAAGCCTTCCCGAAGCGGCGGCTCCGCTCAGGCTATTCAGGGGTGCAGGCGGTCGAGGATCTGGTGGAGCGCGGCCTGGAGGAGCGCTGACTGAATAGTCGACTGGAGCTGGCGCGGGTCGTGCAGTTGTTGGAGGAGCCGGTTGACGTCGAGCTCGTCGATGGTCCGGCGCAGCAGCGGCCCGGTCGGGAGCGCGTTGTCCACGAGCCCGGACGGGATCGCGCCGATGAGCGTCTTGGCGATCCCCGGCACCCCGGCTTGGTCCAGTGCTCCGGGAAGAAGTTGGGACACCTTGGGCAGGCGGCCTTCGCGCTGGAGCCGATCCACGGCGTCGCGCAGCCCTGCCTTGAGCGCGGGCGGAGTGCGAGGGTCGAGTGAGCGGGTGTCGGCGAGCGCGAGGACGAGGCGTTCGCGGGAGATGCCGAGCCGGCAGGCGGCGTTGTCGAGCCCGAGCAAGACGATTTGTTCCGCGAGCGGTTCGAGTTGCGCCGGTATAGGTGGGACCGCCCGCGGGGCGCACGGATTTGCCGGTCGGCGCGGCACGTAGTGACCGCCTCCCGCGGCGACCTGGACGCCGAGGACGGCGGCCACGAGGCCCACGGCGATGCCCGGGAGCGCGACTCCCCTCATGAGCGGCTTCGGTCGCGCAGTGCCAGGGCCGGTCCCAGCGCCAGCAGCGCCAGGCCCGCCGCGACGAGGAAAGCGTTGCGGAACGCACGCGTGGCAGCTCGCTTGAGCTGATCCTCGAGGGCGAGCTCCAATCGCGTGGCGGCGGCGGCCTGCGTCGCCGGCACGGGTAAGCTCTGGAACGCGGGCCGGAGGTCGGGCACGCGTCCCCGCTCGGCGACCAGCCGCCGCCCAAGGCGCTCAGCGAGGTCAAGCTTCGTCGACGCGGGGAGCGGCGCGTCGAGCACCAGGCTGGCGACCGCCTCCTCGGCCGGCGTCTCGGCGTGACGCAGATCGGCGGTGAAGATCGGCGTGAGGATCAGGAGGCCGACCACTACGCCGCCGTGCCGGGCGGCGATCGTCCAACCCCCATGAAGCGCGCGCGGGATCCGATCGCGCAGCGCCGCTGCCGTGAGCGAGTCGAGCGAAAGCCCAAGGCCGAGGCCGACTAGCACCTGCGGCGCGACCGTCCAGGCCAGTTCTGCGCTCGGCAAGAGCGCCAGGCCGGTGAGCCCGCCGGCGATCAAAACCGATCCAGCTACCGCCTCCGACCGTGTGCCGGCGCGTAGACGCCGGAACGCGGGCCCGGCCGCCAAGGCCGCGACTGGCACTGCCGTGACCGCGATCGCGGCCACCGCCGGAGAGTGGCGCCAGCCGTCTACCAGCAGCAGCACGAGCAAGAACAGCGCCGCCGTGAGCGCTGCCGATAGCAACGCCAGCGCCAGATTCGCCAGCACGTGCGGACGATCCGGCGACGTATCTGGATCCCTCTGACGCCACGCCACTCGACCCCGCAGCGCGATCGCCGCCGGCAGCGCCAGCAACACCACCGGGATCTGGACCACGAAAATCGCCCGCCACGAGAACGCCCACGTCAGAAGCCCGCCGGCCACAGGACCGAGCGCCGCACCGGCAACACCGGCCGCCGCCCAGCGCCGCACTCCGGCGCGCTCGACGCCCGCCGCTTCAACCAGTAGCTCAAGGCTCCCGACGATCACCAGCGCGCCCCCCGCGGCCTGGACCGCCCGGCCCGCGATCAGCACGCCCAACGACGGCGCCACCGCACACGCTGTCGTCGCTACCGCGAAGGCGATGAGACCAGCCGCGGTCGCCGTGGCGCGATCCCCCCGGACACATACACGGGCCGCCGGCACGGCGACCATCGCGAGGACAAGGTTGAACACGATCAGCACCCAGGCCACCCCCCAGACCTGGGCCCCGAAATCCCGCAAGATCTCCGGCAACGCGAGCGTCACCACACCCGAGTCACCGAGCACCACGGCAACCACGAGGGAAAGCGCGACGAGCACCCCGGCGCGTCCCGCCACTGGACGCGTCGGCTGATCGCTCCGATCCGCGCTCGTCACCGCGACTTTTCCTACCGGCGCCGAGACCGGAGACTGACTGCGATCTGCGCCTTGCCTACCCCGTGACGATAGGTCTCGCGCTCGTCGGGCTCGAGCCCACGGGCAGCAATCTCGGCCACGCAGGCCGGCCGGGCCGCTTGGAGGTCTCGCA
>JAFAZZ010000038.1 GCA_019239375.1 Solirubrobacterales bacterium
GGCCCCGAGCGCCGGCAGGTGCAGCCGGGCGACCTTCTCGTCAAGGTGCTTGGGCAGGGTGTAGACCCGCCGCTCGTAGATGTCGTTGTGCCCGAACAGCTCGATCTGCGCGATCACCTGGTTGGTAAACGAGTTCGACATCACGAAGCTTGGATGGCCGGTCGCGTTGCCGAGGTTCAGCAGCCGGCCTTCGGACAGGACGATCACCGAATGGCCATCGGGAAACACCCACTCATCAACCTGCGGCTTGATGCCGATCTTCCTGATGCCCGGAACCCCCGACAGACCGGCGATGTCGATCTCGTTGTCGAAGTGGCCGATGTTTCCGACGATCGCCTGATGCTTCATCCGCGACATGTGCTCGGCTGTGATCACGTCACGATTCCCTGTCGCCGTGACGAAGATGTCCGCCTGCTCCACCACGTCCTCGAGGGTGAGGACCTGGTAGCCGTCCATCGCCGCCTGCAGGGCACAGATCGGATCGATCTCAGTCACCACCACGCGCGCCCGCTGCCCGCGCAGCGACTCCGCGCAACCCTTCCCGACGTCGCCGTAGCCACACACCACCGCGAGCTTGCCGCCGATCATCACGTCGGTCGCGCGGTTGATCCCGTCGATCAGTGAGTGTCGGCAGCCGTACTTGTTGTCGAACTTGCTCTTGGTCACCGAGTCGTTCACGTTGATCGCGGGAAACAGCAGCTCCCCGCGCTCGGCGAACTGGTAAAGGCGATGCACGCCCGTCGTCGTCTCTTCGGTGACGCCGCGAATATCGGACGCCATCCGGGTGAAGCGCTCCGGATCCTCCTCAAGGGAACGTTGGAGCAGCGCGAGAACGATCTTGAACTCTTCGGAGTCCGCAGTCGCCGGGTCCGGGACGGCGCCGGCCCGCTCGAACTCGACGCCCTTATGGACGAGCAGCGTCGCGTCGCCCCCGTCGTCCAGGATCATGTTCGGTCCTGCACCGGGCCAGGTGAGCGCCTGGAGGGTGCACCACCAGTATTCCTCGAGCGTCTCCCCTTTCCAGGCGTAGACCGCCACGCCACGGGGATCCTCCGGGCTGCCCTCGGCACCGACGGCGACCGCCGCGGCGGCGTGATCCTGCGTGGAGAAGATGTTGCACGAGGCCCAGCGAACCTCCGCGCCGAGTGCGATCAGCGTCTCGATCAGGACGGCCGTCTGGATCGTCATGTGCAGCGATCCAGTGATCCGAGCGCCGCTCAGCGGCTGGCTATCGGCGAACTCGCGTCTGACCGCCATCAGCCCGGGCATCTCGTGCTCGGCCAGACGGATCTCCTTGCGGCCGAACTCGGCCAACCCAAGATCGGCCACTTTGAAGTCTGCCTTGGCAGCGGTCGTGCTCATCATCCCTCCACGGTCGGGGTCATCGGGCAGTCGCCACTTAAGCGACAGCCAGCAGCTTTTCGTGTTTCTCCTGTTCGAACCGCAGCCAGTCCACGGGAGCGACGTCCTCCGGACGGCGCGCCTCGGTCTCCAGCCAGCCCTCGACGGCGTCGCGAAGGTCCGCGCTGGCCGCCATGCGCGCGGCGAAGGCGACGTCGGAAAGGCCCACGTCGAAGCGCGCGAGAAGCTCTTTGAGCGTGCGCAGGCGCTGGAGCTGGGCGGGTCCATAGAGGCGGTAGCCCGAGGCCGAGCGAGCCGGCGAAACCAGGCCCGTCTGCTCGACGTATCGCAGCATCCGCGGCGACCAGCCGGTCGTCCGCGCCGCCTCGTTGATGGTCAATCCTTCCATCGGCTCACAACCTTACCACGACGTTGTCAAGGTTCTGGCAGGGCGTCCAACTTTTTTCCAGTCAAACCCTCAAGTCCCCTCAGACATTTGTCGAAATACGACCTGAGAGCCCGACTCGCGCCTAGCATGCTGATCAACCCCGAACCAGGAAGCCGGAGGCCGGGCATGGAGCGGTCCCGCAAGCGGACGCCAATCATTCAGCGCACCAGGGGCGCCGGCGTGGTCGCACTCGCTGTCACGCTGGCTTGCGCGGGCTTCGGGGTTGGCGGAGCGGCCGCGGGAGACGGCTCGTACGCACGCCACGTGCGCGAGCAGCGGCTCGCCGGCGAGGCATTGGCCAACCGCACCCCCGCGCAGTTCCTGATGGCCATCGAGCCCAAGTCCAGCCACGTCTCGGTGGCCGCCCCTGCCGCCATCCCAGCGGCGACCGCCGCGGCCGCGACTCCGAGCACGAGCGCGGCCGCGACCCCGTCCATGAGTGCCGCACCGACCTCACCCACGAGTGCGACCACCACCGCGACGACGACGTCGCCGGCGCCCAGCACCGCGACGACGCCGACGGCGACGACCACCACCGCCACGACGCCGGCGACCACCACGACGCAGCCGACGACGACCACGCAGACAGCGGCCACTGCGACGCCCGCGGCGACCGCGGCCCAGCCGGCCACGACGACCCAGCCGACGACGACAACGGCGACCGCAGCGCCGGCGAACGCGACGCCCACCAACACGGACACGAGTACGACCGGGACGACCACCACCGGCACCCCCGACACGTCGATCACGGACACGTCGACCACGGACACGTCGACCACGGACACGTCGACCACCGACACGTCGACCACCGACACGTCGACCACCGACACGACCTCGACCGGCGACGACGGCACCGCCACTCCGGCTCAGGTCCTCGGGAACTCGGGCCCGGTGTGCTACGGCCGCTGCAGCAACCCGCCGGACAGCAGCGGCGCGGTGCCGGCGTCCGTGCCGCTCACGGACTCGCAGAGCACGTCGGCGAACTTCCCCGTGACCGCCGGTCCGGTCCCGGCCGCTCCACTCGCCCCGACCGCGCTGACGTCAACCGGGCCGTTCACCTTCCCGCCGGCGCCTGTGGCCGCCCCCCCGAGCGGCCCATCGAGCGGCACCCAACCGCCGAACTCACTAAACCCGACGCTCCAGAACACGTTCAGCTCAGGCCCTTCGGCAATTCTGAACGTCACCCGCAGCAACGCTGGAGGCGGCGCTGGCCTGCCCACAACGGCCGGCACCACGGTCGGCGGCGGCATCACGGCCCCGGCTCTGACGACCGGCGCCAGTACACCCGGCGGCGGGACCCTCGTCGCCGCCGCGCCAGCCGGCGGCGCGCCGGGCGCGGGCACGTCCACCACGTCCACCACGTCCGCCGGCCCGAACCAAACTTCGAAGAAGCAGACCGGCTCGAGGAGTGCTGGCCTGCTGGGGGTACCGTTCAGATCGCTCGAGCAGCCGATCGTCCACGTCGTGAAGTCCATCCCGCCCTGGCTGTGGGCGGCGCTGGGCGCGGCCGTCGCCTTCGCCCTCGTCTTCGCCGCACTCGCGCTGCGCTCCAGCCGCCGCGCCCGCCGGCGTGAAAGGGAGTTTCTGGCGATCTCGGCGGCGGCCGCGACCGATGCGCTGACCGGCGTCCCCAATCGGCGCGGCTTCATGGATGCCGCCGAGCGGGAGCTTGCCCGTGCCAGCCGCTACCACCGCCCGTTCGTCGTCGCCTACGTCGACGTGCGCGGGCTGAAGTCGGTCAACGATACGGAGGGTCACCTCGTGGGTGATGAGCTGCTCAAGGCCGTCGCCGCCCTGATGAAGGAATCGGCCCGCGCCGACGACGTGGTCGGGCGCATCGGCGGCGATGAGTTCGCTCTGCTGCTCGCTGAGCAGACGGCCGCGGGCGCCGAGCCGGTGCTTCGCCGGATCCGGGGCCGGGTCGACGAGCACCGGGGGGCAATGGAGAGCCGGGTTCCGTGGGAGCTGACGATTGGCATCGCGGCCTTCCCAGAGGACGGAACCACTATCGAGGAGCTGCTCGGCGTGGCCGACCGCCGGCTGTACGAGCAGCGTGGCATCGCACTTAGGTAGAGGGCTGGGGCAGCAGGAGCTCGGGGGGTTGGGCGCCGTTCGGGGCCCTCGCCATAACGGCGAGGGCTTCCGAACGTGGACCGTGCGGTCGAATGCCCTCTAGCCACGGGCGAGCGCGCTCTTCAGGCGCTCGATGCCCGGTACGGGCGTGGGATCGATCTCGCGCAGGACCGCGAGGTAGACCGAGACGAGATCGCCGAGGAGGACGAGCGAGACAAGCCGTTCGGTTCGGTTCTGCCCGATGCTTTCGACGCGGTAGGTTCCCGCCGCCTCGGCTTCGATCAGGCCACGCGTCAGCTCGATCCGCTGGCGGATCCGCGGGTGCAGGTCGGAGTCGTCGAGGAACACGCCACTGAAGCGGCCGCTGTGGGAGGCGCATTGCCAGCCGACGATCTCGTTGTGGTCCAGCTCGGGCAGCTCGTGGGCGAAGCACGGCATCTTCGCGTTTTCATTGATCTGGGTCTTCCAGCGGTAGGCAATCGGCGCGGTCAACCCGGAGCCGGCGACTTGAGGAATGGTCCCGTTCAGGCCGCCCGCCAGCTGTTTGGCTAGGGAATCTGCGCTGGCCTCAGGCCCCCACATCTCGACGATCTGCTCGACGTGCGCGGCGGCCACGTCGATCTCGGCGTGGAGCCGCTCGCCGGCGCCGCACAGCCACGCCACCTCGAGCGCGACCACGATCGAGTAGGCCACCGCGGCACGCGGCTGAAAGCCGCCCGGCAGGGGGATCACCGGGACGCGATCGGCTCGCGCGGCGTCGGCGAGCTTGCCGCCGGTGGTGGCCACGATCCGCGGGGCACCCAGCGCGCCGGCCGCCTCATAGACGGCCAGAGTCTCCTCGGTGTTGCCGGAATAGCTCGCGCACAGGACCATGGTGTCCGGCGTGGTCCAGGCGGGGAGCGCGTAGCCGCGGGCCAGCACGATCGGCCGGGATGCCCGGTCGCCCAGCGCCTCACGGGCCAGCGCCCCGCCGATCGCCGACCCGCCCATTCCCGCCACGATTAGCCCGCCCCGACAATCGTGCGGCTCGAGGTTGGCTGATTCCACACGCCACAGCGCATCGCGCAGGTGGTCGGGAATACCGAGGATGTCGTTTATCTGCCGCGCTGAGTCGACCGCCTCGATCGCGTCCCGGCTCAGGTCGACGGTGGTGCTCAAAACCTGATCGCTCCGTCGGGCAGCTCCACGCCCGGGAAGATACGCGCGCCGGCCGCCAGCGTGTTCTGAGACCCGATCTTCACGCCTTCGCCGAGGACGACCCCGCCTTCGATGTGGCAGTGCTCGCCGATGGTCACGCCGCGGCTGACGATCGAGCCGCTGATGGTGCTCGCCGCGCCGACACTGACGCCCTCGAGCAGGACCGAGGCCTCGATGCGCGCGCCCTCGCCCACGCGCACCGCCTCCCCCAGGACGCTTCGATCGCCGACCAGCGTCCGCGGAGCCAGCGAGCAACCGGCGCCCACGAGAGCCGGGGCGACGACGCGGCCTTCCACGGAGGCGCCGTCCACCCGAGTCAGGCCATGTTCGCCCAACTCCCGGCCGACCTGGGTGCTCACCCGGCCTTCGAGGATGTCGTAGGTGCCCTTCAGGTAGCGCGCCGGCGTGCCGATGTCGAGCCAGTACCCGCTGGCCTCGTAGCCGTACAGCCCGTGACCGACCAACGTCGGGAACACCTCCCGCTCGATCGAGACGTTCGTTCCCGCCGGCGGCATGCCATCGAGCACATCGTGCTCAAGGATGTAGGCGCCGGCGTTGATCAGGTTCGTGTCGAGCTCGTCGAGACCCGGCTTCTCGATGAACTCCCTGACCGAGCCGTCCGCGCCGCAACGGACCAGCCCGTAGGCCGACGGGTCGTCTACCGGATACAGCGCCAGCGTCCCCCGCGCTCCCGTGAGCTCGTGCTGGCGGAGCTGAGCGGTGAGATCGATGTCGGTCAGGACATCGCCGTTGAGCATGAAGAACCGGTCGCCGAGCAGCCCCTCGGCGAACTTGAGCGCGCCTCCCGTGCCCAGCGGCCTGGGCTCCTCGAGGTAGCGCAGGCGGATGCCAAGGCTCGCGCCGTCACCCAGCACCTGCCGTACGGCATCGGCCATGAACCCGCAGCCGAGGATCACATCATCGACGCCGTGCCCGCGCAGCCACTCGAGCATGTACGAGATGAACGGACGGCCGACCAAGGGCACGACCGGCTTGGGGATCGTCGACGTCAGCGGCCGCAGGCGGGTGCCCTCCCCGCCGGCGAGGATCAACGCCTGCATGTCAGGGCGAGACCCCGCCGCCCACCTAGCGCCCAATGCCTTCGTAGATGAACCCTGCCGCCCGCACCCGCTCCGGATCGATGAAGTTGCGCCCGTCGATCACCAGCCGCCCCGGCATCCGCTCGGCGACGGCCGACCAGTCGAGCGCGGCGAATTCGGGCCATTCGGTGACGATCACGCAGGCGTCCGCGCCGTCGACCGCGTCAAACGCGCCGTCGGCGAACTCCACCCCGCCCATCAGCTTGCGCGCCTCGGGCTCGGCGACTGGGTCATAGGCGCGAACTCTCGCACCGTCGGCCTGCAGGCGCGCCGATAGCACAAGCGACGACGCCTCGCGCATGTCGTCGGTGTTGGCCTTGAACGCCAGCCCGAGCAGCGCCACCGTCTTGCCGACCAGCGATCCGAGGTGCTTCTGGAGCTTGCTGATCACCCGCCGCTTCTGCAGCTCGTTGACCTCGATGACCGCGGTCAGCAGCTGGAAGTGATAGCCGGAGTTGCCGGCGAGCTGTTTCAAAGCTGAAACATCTTTGGGAAAGCAGGAACCGCCGAATCCGATGCCCGGCTTGAGGAAATGCGTCCCGATCCGCTGGTCGAGCCCCATCCCCCGCGCCACCTCGAGCACGTCGGCCCCGGTTTCCTCGCACACATTGGCGATCTCGTTGATGAAGGAGATCTTGGTGGCCAGGAAGGCGTTGGCGGCCAGCTTGATCATCTCGGCGCTGGCGATATCGGTGCGCACCAGCGGGACTTCGAGCGGCGCATAGAGCTCGATCACCGCGTCGCCGGCCCAATCGCCCTCGTCGCCCACCACGACCCGGTCGGGATGCAGGAAGTCCTCGAGCGCCGAGCCCTCCTTGAGGAACTCCGGACAGGAGACGTAGGCGAAGCCTGGCTTGCCACGCTCGGTGAAGCTCCGCTTGATCGCGCACCCGGTGCCGGCCGGGACGGTCGACTTCATCACCAGGGCGTACCGATCCGAGCGAGGCATCGCGTCGACGACGGCATACACCGCTGACAGGTCGGCGTCACCGGAATACGTCGACGGCGTGCCGACGGCCACGAACAGCAGCCGGGCGTGCTCGAGTGCCGGGGCGAGCTCGGTGGAGAAATGCAGGCGCTCGCGATTCGCCGCGATGCAATCGCCCAGGCCGGGCTCGTAGATCGGGACCTCGCCGCGCTCGAGGCGCGCGATCTTCTCGGCGTCGATGTCGACGCACCACACATCGCTGCCGAGCTGAGCGAATCCGGCGGCCGTGACCAAACCGACGTAGCCGCTGCCGATCACCGCGATCGGTTCTCTTCCCGAGGCCATGGGCCGCAGAGGGTAGCGGGCTACTTGCCGCCGGCCGGGGTCAGCGACGCGGCGATCGCGATCATCTGCTGGTTACTCAGATCGTCGGTCAACGTATTCGAGATCCAGTACACGCCCTGAGGCGTCCGCCAGGCGACCAGGGTCAGCCTGCCGCCGTTGGCGTACAGCAGCAGCTGCCTGCCGCCCGCAAGGCGCGTCCCACTCGGGCTGCTCAGGATCGGCGGGTCCTGCCAGGTAGTGCCCTGCACGCCGTAGTACTGCCCCAGGGACGGGTTCATCACGAGCGTCATGCGATAGGCGTAATGGGCGATGCCCTGACGGTCGTGGAGCAGGTAGGCGCGCGGATAGGAACCCGGGCTGGCGGTTTCCAGCGGGCACGCGTTCGTGTTGCTCGAGCAGTAGCTGGAGCCGGCCCGAATCAGCTTCGGGAAATAGATCGGGATCCCCAGGGGGCCCAGCGCGTTGGCCTGGCCGACTCCGTCGCCCACGTCGGCCGTCAAACCGGGCGCGCTCGCCGCGTTTCCCGGCCCTTGCTTGCCACTCGAGCCACCATGGCCTCCGGCACCCCCGGCGCTCGGCGAGGCGCTGCCCCCGGCGGCCGCCGAGGAGCTTGCCCCGGCGCTCGCCGAGGCGCTGCCCGCAGCCGGCGCCGGCTGGGGTTTGCTCGGCGTCATGAACTGGTGAAACGCTCCCTGCTCGGCGCCGGGATCGGCGGTTACATAGCACGGCGACTGGGCAGCGGCCGCGTTGCCCTGTGCCGGCGCGGGGTTACACGGCAGCGGCACCGCCGGGAACGGAACCTGCTTGATCGAGTGAACGGCAGAGAACGCCACCAGGTCGAAAAGGTTGATCAGGCCATCCGTGGTGTGCAGGTTGTGGTCGGTCTGGGCGTGCACGCCGAAGATCTTCAGCAGCACATCGCGCTCGCTGACGATCTGATCCTGGCTGAACTGGGACTTCGCCCATCGAATGAAGTCCTGCTGGCGCGCGTTGCGGACGATGTCGCTGTCCGAGTGGCGGAAGCGCACGAACGACAGGGCATCCGCCCCGCACAGCTTCTGGTAGCCGGGCTGAACGTCGATGCTCGAGTAGTCGGTAACCGCAGTGTTGTTGTAATAGCGGTGGTCGACGTCGGTGTACACGCAGCCGATCGCGTTGATCAGCTGCTCGAAGCCGCCGAAGTTGATGTCGATGATGTGGTTGATCTTCACTCCCTGGAACACCTGCTCCTGGAGGATCTTCACCAGCAGGTTCGGGCCGCCGATCGAGTAAGCCGCGTTGAGCCTGTCCGTGACGGCCACGCCGCCCTCGGGAATCTGGACCTTGAGGTCGCGGGGAACCGACAGGAGGTTGATGGTCGACGAACTCGGGTCCAGCCGCACCAGCATCATCGTGTCGGTGTTGGCCGAGCTCCATGGTGTGCCGGCGCGATGGTCGGAGCCGACCAGTAGGAGCGTCTGCGGGCTACCCGGGTTGGGAATGCTCACCGACGGCGATGAGCGGAATGCCGGGGTTGCATCGAAGTATTGAGTGATCTGCCTGACCTGGAGCAGGCCCGCCACCGCCGTCGTGGCGGCCGAGAATCCAATCACGAGCACCGCCGCGAGCAAAGACCGCAGCAGCATTCCACCGCGCGATCTCGGGATGAGCCTCACGCCCGTCCTCCGTCGATGGCGGTTAGTCCGGTGTGGGGCTCCTCCACTAGAGCGTGGCGGTCCTGCGCGGCTGCGGCACCGGCAGGCGCCGGCCGTTCCAGCCACATCGGCAGCGCTCGGACGAAGTTGAGCAGGGCACGGCGATATCTCGCCATCGAGGACACCGACACCCACTCCTCGGGGCCGTGGTGCCCGGCGCCGTCCGGTCCGAACTCGACGGCCGGTATGCCCGCCGCCATGAACGCCACGGCGTCCGACGCGCCGTCGCGCCCGACGCTCATGACCTCCTTGTCGGGAATCGCGCGCGCCACCGCGTCGCGCAGCGCCTGCACGTAAGGGTTGCCGCGGGGCACGCTGACCGGCGGGAAGATGAACGTCTTGGTTACCTCGCACTCGGAGATCCGGCCAACCTGGTCGAGAATCTCAGCCGGGTCCTGCCCGGGGAGAAAACGGATATCGACCGCCATCGAGCATTCGTCGGGCACCTTGTTGAGCGCGTCACCGCCCTGAATCCGACCCAGGTTGATCGACGGCCGGTCGAACATCTCGGAGGACTCGCGCGAGAACGGGAGCGACTCGATCGCGCGGAACACATCGACCGCCTTGAGCACCGCGTTGTCGCCCAACCAGGGGGTGGAGCTGTGCGCGGCGCGGCCGCGGACCGCGATGAGCATGACCAGCACGCCCTTGGCCTCGACACCAATGTGCAGATTGGTCGGCTCGCCGGTGATCGCGAAGTCGCCGCCCAAGCCCCGGCTGACCGCCTCGTCGGTGGAGCGCTCGTCGAGCTCCTCGGACTCCTCGTCAGGGACGCAGATCAGCCTGACCCGGACGCGTGTCTGTCGCTCTAGGTCCTTGAGCGCGCACATCATCGCGGCCAAGCCGCCCTTCATGTCGTACGCGCCCCGGCCGATCAGGCGGTCGCCTTCGACGCGCGGGGAGAACTGCTCGGCGTGGGCCGGGACCACGTCGAGATGGCCGTGGAACACCACGCAGGGATAGTCCCCGGCGTCGGCCGATGGCCCCACTTCCGCCACCAGTACCGGCAAACCGTTGTGATCGTGGTGACGCACCTCGATGTCGCGGGATTCGAGCCAGCCCTTGACGAATCCTGCCGCCGCCACGATCTCCTCGGGGCGAGAGGTGTCGTAGGAGATCAGCCGTTCGGCCAGGACGAGCTCGTCCAGCATGCGGACAGAATAGGAGCCCTAACCCTCAGCGATGCTGAGAAACGTCTCGAGCCGTGCCTTGTCGCGCTCGGCCACCCGCCGCTTCTCGGTGTCATCGCCGGCCGACTCCAGCTCGCGCTCGGCCTGCTGCAGGCGCTCACGCAGGCTCGAGGCGTCGAGATCCCCCGGTGCGAGGGCCTCCTCGACCAAAATCAGCGCCCGGTTGTCGGCCACCTGCATGTAGCCCTCGGCCTGAGCGAAGCGCACGCATTCCGACTCGCTGTTGTAGAGACGCAGCTCGGTCGGGTCGAGCATGGCCAGGATCGGTTGATGGTGGGCCAGCACGCCGATCGAGCCGACCGCGGTCTTCGTGGAGACCATCTCTACTTCATCGTTGAAGACCTCTCCCTCCGGCGTGAGGACCTCGACTCGGAACTTCTCGTGAGCCAAGTGAGTCCTACTCCTCGGCGTTCCCGTCGCGGTCTGACCCCGAGTCGGCCTGCTGGTCGGACTCCGCCTCGCCGGAATCTTCCGAATCCTCCTCGCGCTGGTCAGACTCCTCGCCGCGGGCGTTGCGGACCACCTCGTCGATCGTGCCCTTCATGAAGAAGGCCCGCTCCGGCAGATCGTCATGCTTGCCCTCGAGGATCTCTTTGAAGCCGCGGATGGATTCGGCTATCGGGACGTACACCCCCGGCGTGCCGGTGAACTGCTCGGCCACGTGGAACGGCTGGGACAGGAAGCGCTCGATCTTGCGCGCGCGATTCACCGTGAGTCGGTCCTCGTCGGAGAGCTCGTCGATGCCGAGGATCGCGATGATGTCCTGGAGCTCGCGGTAGCGCTGGAGCACCTGCTTGACCTCGTTGGCCACCTGGAAGTGCTCTTCGCCCAGAATCTCCTCCTTGAGGATCGTGGAGGTGGAGTCGAGCGGGTCGACCGCCGGATAGATGCCCTTCTCGGCGATCGACCGCGATAGCGTCGTCGTCGCGTTCAGGTGCGCGAACACCGACGCCGGGGCGGGGTCGGTGAGGTCGTCGGCCGGGACGTAGATCGCCTGGATCGAGGTCACCGAACCCTTGGTGGTCGAGGTGATCCGCTCCTGGAGCTCGCCCATCTCGGACTCGAGCGTGGGCTGGTAGCCGACCTGGGAGGGCATCCGCCCGAGCAGCGCCGAGACCTCCGACCCGGCCTGCACGAAGCGGAAGATGTTGTCGATGAACAGCAGCACGTCCTGGCCCTCTTCGTCGCGGAAGTACTCGGCCATGGTCAGGCCGGAGAGCGCGACCCGCATGCGGGCGCCGGGCGGCTCGTTCATCTGACC
>JAFAZZ010000092.1 GCA_019239375.1 Solirubrobacterales bacterium
AACCGCTCACAGCCCGGAATCCCGGCGACCCAAAACCCGGACCGCCACGGCCGACGCCCTCAGAACGGCTTACAGAACGTCAGTCTCGATCCCGAACCCGGCGAAACCGCCCACCGCGACCGTTACACCACTTCTACCGCTACGACCGTTTCGTGGAAGTACGAGTCCATGGAGGGGCCTCCACACCAACTATAGAAAATCCATATCGATTGCTGAATGATGGATCCCATCGCGGGCGCGCGGAGGCCGTGACCGTGAGGCTGGTGCGCACTGGGAGCTCAAGGTCACGTGGCCGAGCCCGAGGAGCTGGTCGGGTGTGCTGCAAGTGGGGACGGCAGCGATGGTCCAGCCGCCACACCGTCAGGTACGGTTCGCCAATGGTGACGGTCCTAGCCCCATGAGCACGGTTGATGACGCCGCGCTCGGCATCGGTGAGATCTCGAGCCGCTCGGGCGTCGCGGAGGGGACGTTGCGGATGTGGGAGGCGCGCTATGGATTCCCCGAGCCCCGGCGGCTGCCGAGCGGCCATCGCCGGTATTCGAAGGCCGACCTCGAGCGGGTCCGGATCGTCGTCAGGGCGCGCGAGGAAGGGCTACCTCTGCCGCTCGCCATCCGGCGCGCGGTGGCCCTGGGCGCCGGACCGCAGCCATCGGTTTACGCGGCGCTCCGGCATCGCTTCCCCTACCTGCACCCGCAAGCGGTTTCCAAGCCCACGCTGCTTGTGATCAGCCGCGCAATCGAGGACGAGTGCACCTCGCGGGCACCTCACCCAGTGCTGCTGGCGGGCTTTCAGCGCGAGCGCTTCTACCGGCAGGTGCAGCCGCGGTGGATCGAGCTTGCCCGGACCGCGCGGCGGGCGATCGTCATGGCCGATTTCCACCGGCTGCGCCGGCGCCGTGGCGCGCCGGCGGAGGTTCCGCTGGCGCCCGAGGACCCGCTCATGCGCGAGTGGATTCTCGTCTGGGACGCACCCGAACTTGCCGCCTGCCTGGTCGCATGGGAGCGCCCGCCGCAGGGCCGGGCTCCGCGGCGCTTTGAGTTCATCTGGACCGCGGAGCCGGAGGTGGTGCGCGAGGCGGCTCGCCAGTGCTGCAAGCTCGTCGCTCGCGAGGCGCCCGAGCTGGTCGAGGATCTGCGGGAGCGTCTGGCTGACGCACCCGAGCCGGCGATCGGCGCGCACCTGCGGGCCACGGTGGAGCTGGCCACCCGGATCGCCATGTACGCGTCCGGCGAGCAGGACTACCGGAGCGCTCGTACGCCGTCGCGCCGTCCGCGGGGGCGGTCAAGGTAATCCCAGGCCTCGACGAGGTTCCCGGCGGGGTCGCGGAAGTAGATCGAGGAATCGCCGCCGGGATGCGCCACCGGGCCCCTGACCTCGACCCCCGCGGTGCGGATCCGCTCGGCGAGCTCCGGGAGCCGATCGCGGCGGGCGGCGAAGGCGAAATGGACGTGGCTACCGCCACGGTCGCCGAACTCCTTGGCCCCTGGGGACCACAGTCCCAGTCGAGTGTCGTGGCTGAGCGCCAGCCACACCCGGTCCGGTTGACTAGAGATCACTTCGAGCCCGAGGACCTCGGCGTAGAAACGGGCGAGCCCCGCGGGATCATCGGTCTCCAGCGTCAGCTCTGCTAGCCCGGCTATCGAGGGAGAGAGGGGGGCCTGCGCAGCTGAGGGGTACAGGCTGGCGCTCACGCCGCTCCCATACCCGCACACGCGCGGCTATATACATGCCACATAGGAAATCGACATCTCATGTTGAAGGACTTCGCCTATACGTTCGTCCGCGATGTTGGCGTCACGGATGACGATGGCCAGCGTGTCGGGGTCACGCGCCTGGGGTTTGGCGCGCGGGCTGTGAGAGCCGCCTGGGGGTCACGCGCCTGGGGTTTGGCGCGCGGGCTGTGAGAGCCGCCTCGCGAGGGGCCGTGGGAGCCACCAGTTCGCGGGTCCGAGAAGGGTGACCAGGGCGGGGACAACGAGGGCTCGCACGACGGTCGCGTCGAGGATGATGCCCGCGGCGAGGCCGGTGGAAAAGATCTTGAGCTCGGTACCGGGGGCTGATCCGAGCGCGAGGAAGGCAAGGAACAGGATGATCGCGGCGCTGGTGACAAGCCGGCCCGTGGCCCCTAGGCCGTCGACCACGGCGCGGTTGGTCTCGCCGTGTTGGTCATACGACTCGCGGATGCGGCTGAGGATGAAGACTTCGTAGTCCATCGAGAGGCCGAAGAGGAAGGCGAACATGGCCAGCGGAACCCAGTTGGTGATCGCGCCCGTGGCTTGGATGCCGAACAGACCCGACCCGTGGCCGGCCTGCCAGACGAGCACGATGATTCCGAAGGCAGCGCCGACGCTGAGCACGTTCAGCGCGATCGCCTTGAGCGGCAGAACGAGCGAGCGGAACGCCCGGGCGAGCAGGATCACTGTGATGACGGCGATCAGGAGCAGCATGGGGACGAAGGAGCCGTAGATGGCGTCGGTGAGGTCAGCCGTCTGGGCGGCGGGGCCGCCGGCGCCGGCGCCGAGGCGGTGGGCCGTCGTGCGCACATCGTGAAGCGTGGCGGCACCGCTGTCGGTGGCGGCGTCCTGTCGGGGGAGTACGGCGAGAACCGCGCGGTCCCCGCGCGTCCAGGCGCTCCCAGCCGGGCGCAGTACGCCGCGGACGCCGTCGATCCGAGCTAGCGGGGCGCTGTCCGCGGTGGCGCGGCCGGCGGTCAGGAGCACTTCGACGGGGGTGAGCAAGCCCGCTCCGAGTCCAGCCTGCTCGAGCCGACTGAGCGTCGCTTTGGGTGCGCCGCCGCTAGACAGCGCCTCGACCTTGGGGGCGCCGGGGTTCAGCGTCGTGCCCGCGGCGCACAGCACGGCAAGCAGCGCGATGCCGGAGAGGGCGGCCGGCCAGCGTCGTCTCACCACGAACGCCGACCAAGCACGCCAGTGCCGTCCATCCGACGGCGCTCGCCGCACGGCTGGCCAGTCGAGGCGTTCCCCGGCGGTGTGCAGCAGGACCGGGAGCAGCGTGACGGCGGCGGCGACGGACACCAGCGGGATGAGCAGGCCGCCGTAGCCGATCGAGCGGATAGCCGGCACCGGAACGACGACCAGCGCCAGCAAGGCGACCGCAACCGTGGTGCCGCTGAACACCACGGCGCGTCCGGCGGTCGCCATCGTGCTCCTGATGGCCGCGTCGCGGTCGGCACCGCCCTCGCGCTCCTCGCGCCAGCGAACGATCACGAGCAGCGAATAGTCGATCGCAACGCCGAGCCCGATCAGGGCGACGATGAACTGCACCACGAACGAGATCTCGGTGACCGCCGCCAATCCCCGCAACACCAGAAACGATCCCAGGATGGCGACGATGGCGATTACGATCGGCACCACGGCGGCTACGCTGGCAAACACGACGGCCAGGACGATCAGGGCGCCGGCCCCCCCGAGGATGGTCTCGACCAGGACGCCCGTCCCGCCGCCCCTGGCCTGGTTGAGGGCGTCGACGCCGGTCACGCGCACGCCGGCGCCGGCGGCGGCGCGGCTCAGCGCCGCGACAGCCTGGGGATTGGTGTCCGGAGACGGGCGGCCCGGCGGAGGAAAGACCAGGGCAGCGACGGTGTGGCCGTCGTTCCCCACCAAAGCAGCCCCGCCGCGATCGGTGGGGAGCGCAACTCGCGCGCCCGGCACCGCGCTCGCCACCCGCTCGAGGCGCCGCGCGGCCGCGCGACGATCAGCGGCCTGGGTCACGAGCACGATCGGCGGGACGACCCCACCGGCACCAAACGCCTTGACGATCTCCCGGTTGGCTTCAAACGCGGGACGGCCGGGCGCGTCAAACGACCGGCTGAGCGAACTACTGATCGTCGCGGCCGCCCACATCCCGGCCACGACTACCACCGCCCAGCCCAACAGGACCAGCCGGCGGTGCCCGAGCACCGCAGCGGTCAGCCGATCCACGTGGTGCTCCCGGGGAGGCGGTCGAGGAGGTCGGACAAGGGTGGGCGAATGGTCTTGGGCCGGCCGGCCCCGCCGTCGCCACGGGACCGACCGGGCACCCTGGGGCAGCTAGCCTGGCGTGAGGACGGCGTTGATGGCGTGGATGATGCCGTTCGTGGCGTGGATGTTGGTCTGGATGATGCGGGCTTGGTTTACGTAGGCGTGACCGGCGCGCACGCTGAAGCGCACATGTCCGCCTTCCAGGGTCTTGGCCGACCCCAGCTTGAGCACCTTGCTCGCGGGCACCACGCCGGGCAGAACGTGGTATTCGAGTACCTTGACCAGGAGCGCCTTGTGGGTCGCGAGCTTGGCCAGGGTCGCGCTCGGGACCTTCGCGAACGCCGCATTGGTGGGCGCGAACACCGTGAGCTTAGTCGTGCCCGACAGGGCGTGGACGAGTCCCGCCTTTTTGACGAGCGAGACCAGCGTTGAGAACTGTTGGTTGGACGCCGCCACCTGGACGATGTTCTGGCCGGTGGTGGAGGCGGACGCCACGCCCGCCGGGAAGGCGAGGACGGAGAGCGTGCCGATGAGGATGAGCGTCTTCTTCATGTGGCTCCTTTTGGACGATGCCGGACATCCACTCCTACGAAACCCTCGCGGGATACGGTTGGTCAACCGATTGGCCCGCGGGCTACGTATCCACTGAGATGTCAGCGCTCGTTGCGTCGCTCGATCCTGCCGAGGGGATAAACCACCGCGGCGGGCTCCCGCCGCGACGGCGGCGCCGTGCGGATCGTCGCGCGGCGCGCGCGTTGCACGAGCGGCGGCCCGAGGCGCTAGCGCTCGTCATGGAGGCGTATGGGCGGACACTCCTGAGCTACCTCACCCGGCTGCTCGCCGATCGCGCCACCGCTGAGGATGTGCTCCAGCAGGTGCTGCTCGAGGTGTGGCAGCGCGCGCCAGCCTATGACCCCGAACGCGCGGGCCTATTGACCTGGGTGTTGATGATCGCCAAGTCACGGGCGGTCGATGAGCTGCGCCGCCGTGTCCCCGAACCGCTCGATCCGGCCACCGCAGCCGAGCGCGCCGCACTAGACAGGGCGCCCGGAGATGATCCCGAGCGGCTGCTCGAGCAGTGGCGGATCGCGGCATTGCTCGAGCGCCTGCCGCGCGAAGAGGCGAGCTTGCTCAAGCTGCGGTTCTACGACGATCTGTCTCAGAGCGAGATTGCCGATAGCACAGGGATCTCGCTGGGCACGGTAAAGAGCCGAATGGTCAGCGGCATGGCCCAGTTGCGTTGGATGCTCGAGGCCGAGGAGCGATCCGAGGTGACCGGATGAGCGACCGCGAAGCCCGGCGACGGCGGCTTACGGCGGCTGAACGCGTTCTGGCCCAGCCCGTCGACGGGATGACCCAGGGCTCCACCACAGACGTTCCGGACGTCGCGCTCGCAGCTGAGATCGAAGCGATGCACCGCACGGCGGAGTTGCTCCGGGGCCTCCCACAGGACGCGTGGGCGCCGATCCTTTCAGAGCACCCAAGTCACACGCCGGCGCTCGCGCGTCGCCTTGCCGGGTATCGCCTGCGCCTCTCGCCGGCGCGGGCACTCGTCGCCGCCGCGGCGTGCATCGCGCTCGGATTCGCCGGTGGGGCGATCGTCACCGGCGGCAACGGCGGGCCGGGGTCCCCGGCCGTCACCCAATCTCCTGCGGCCGTTCTGCGTCCGCTGTCCTCCGGTCCAGGCAGCTCGCTCGCCGTCGCCTACGCGGCCGGTCCAGACCAGCTGGTCCTCCGCATCGACCATCTCCCGCCGTCCCCGCAAGGCACCTACTACGAACTGTGGCTGATGACCGACGCACGGCATCTCACTCCAATTGCCGCGTTCAGTATCGGTGCCACCGGCAGCGGACGACTGAGCCTGCGACTGCCCGACGCGCCCGACCATTACCGCTACCTCGACATCTCGCAGCAGAGGCTCGGCGGCGGGACGGCCCACTCCGGCGACAGCGTTCTCCGCGGCCGGATCAGTTGAAGCGACACGGTTGAGTCCCGGGGGCGGGCGACCAGCGCGGGAGGAGCTCCAGCAGCCCCCCTTTCCGGCACCAGCCCCTCGGCAAGGGTGCTCGAGCCAGAAAAGACCAGGGTGGCGACCCCCTAGCGAACCACCGGCCGCCTCAGCGAGCCTTCGGCGCGTACTTCAGCGATCGAAGGGAGCTTCAGATGACGATGACCACGCGCGAGGCGTTCGAGCGCGGGACCGACACGTTCAACGCCCACGATATGGACGGGTTCGCCGAGGTCCTCGCCGATGACGTCGTGTTCGTGGCGCCTGGCGGGACGCGCGGCGAGGGAAAACCGGCCTGCGTCGAGTTCTACGGCGGCTGGCACCGTGCCTTTCCCGACGCGCACGTCGAGGTCCACAGCGTTCACTTCGTCGATGACGCAGTCGTCGAGGAAGGCACCTTCACCGGGACCCACGACGGCGTCCTTCACACCCCGACGGACGACATCTCACCAACCGGTCGGGCAGTGAGCCTGCCCTACATTCAGGTCCTGCGTTATCGCGACGGCTTGCATGCCTCGTTCAACCTGGCGTTCGACCGCTTGGCGATGCTCGAGCAGCTCGGGCTCATCCCGGCGCCTGCGGCGGCGCCGTGAGTCGCCACTGCCCGCATGACGCCAACCGGCACGGGTAGTCTTGATGCGTGGGGAGTACCGGCGTGTCAACGCCGGCGTTACGTCAGGGAGCATCGCCCGCGCGCGTTCGCACCGCGCGCGGCCTGACGTCAACGGTCGGATCCGCGCGGGGTTCTGGGACGGGGATCCCGAAGCGGTGCGCGTGGTCTACCGCGCTTACGGCTCGCTGGTATACGCGGTCGCGTTCCGGGTGCTCGGGGATCGCGGGCTGTGCGAGGAGGCAACCCAGCAGACGTTCCTGCGCGCCTGGCGGGGTGCCGCCGGGTTTGAGGCGAGCCGCGAGCTGGGGCCGTGGCTGGTCAGGATCGCGCGCCGGGTCGCGATCGACCTGTACCGTCGCGAGGCGATTCGGCCGGCCGCGCCGCTCGAGTCGGTGGCGGCCGATGATCCGGCGCTGGTGGCTGAGTCGGCGACGGATGCGCTGCCTGAGGTGTGGGAGGTTCGTCGCGCGGTCTGGCAACTGCCGGCCGAGCAGCGGGAGGTGGTTCGCCTGCAGCACTTCGAGGGCTTCACCCATGAGCAGATCGCGGTGCGCCTGGGGGTGCCGGCGGGGACGGTCAAGTCGCGCTCCCATCGCGCGCACCGGCGGTTGGCGCTCGAGCTCGGGCATCTGCGCGACGGAAACCCATCGCTCACCCTCCGGGTGGCAGATCCGGCTGACGGTGAATGGCCGGCGGGACCTGGGTGGCGACCGGTACTACGCAGCCTCGCCTGAGAATCCGACGAGCATCCTCGTTACGCGTCTAAACCGACGGCACGAGCATCGAGCGTGACAACCGGTCGTGCGCAGGGAACCGAGCGGCCTCTCGCTCCGTAGCACTTCTAACGTGGACCGCGTGGCGACCTCCGCGTTGAGTAGCGAAATCCAATCGCGGAGGAATCAGTGTTACTCGAGCTTACCTATCGGGCGCTCCTAGGCGCGCTCAGGCGTCCCTTCGCACTGCGGCACCGCCTCGCATTCGGACTCACCGCGACAGGCGGGCTACTGCTGGCTTCGGCGAGCCCAGCTGCGGCGTACAGCCTCAATCCGATAACCGCCGGCCACCGGCTGGTCCAGCAACGCGTGCTGCAACGCCGGCGCGCCGGGCTGGTATAAGGACGCCTTCGGCATCATCCACCTGGAGGGCGCGGTGAAGCAGACGGTCAGCGGCGGCTCGCCGCTGATCACGACTCTCCCACCCGCGGCGCCGCCCAACCGCGAGGTGTACACGATCGTGCACACGTTTGGCGGAACCTATGCGGATCTGGCGATCGCGCCGGATGGACGGGTCGGCGGGATCGGGCCCAAACCGCCGGCGGCACAGGACTTCTCGTTTGTCTCGCTAGAGGGCATCACCTATCAACCGGCCAACGGCCTCCCGACTACCCCGGTCCAGATCAACGGATCTAACTGGACGGACACCTTCAGCCCGAACAATCCGGGCTTCGGCGCCTCCCCGGCGGCCTGGTACAAGGATGGTTCGGGGATCGTGCACCTGCAGGGGGCGGCGGACCAGTGGCAGCCGACGTCTGTGAACGGGTCCGACCCGCTCCTGCTCGGAACGCTGCCCCCGCCCGCCGCGCCCGCGCGGGTGGTCGGGATGCTCGGTGGACTCGAAGTTCGGGACATACGCCGCAGATCGAGATCCTCCCCGACGGGAAGATCTTCATCCTCCCCCGGACCCCCCGCTGGCCTTCGACCCTTCGTTCGTGTCGCTCGAAGGCGTCAGCTACGAGCCGGGCGCGCTGTTCAACCACATCTCGAACGTGAACACCGACAACTGGACGCCGGCCTGCTGCAACGGCGGCGACGAGGATCCCGGCTGGGTCGAGGACGACGCAGGCATCGTCCACCTGCAGGGCGGCGTGCGCCAGACCTCGGCAGTCGGGCCCAATGCGAGCCTGATCGCAACGCTGCCGTCGATCATCGCCCCGACACGGACCGTGTATACGATCGCGCTAATGTTCGCGCCGAACAACGGCGCCACGTACGCTGACATCGCCATCGGGACCGACGGCGGCATCCGAGTGATCGGCGCCAGGCCTTCGGTGGTCCAGGGGATACAGGTTCTGTCGTTCGAGGGGATCACGTATCAGCCCTCGACGACAGCCGCGCCCAGCGCCCTTTCACTGACCCGCAGCGGCAACCCTGCTCGCGCTGCTGCACCGGCCGCGGACGCTGGAGCTGGCGGTGTTCAGGCTGGGATCGGACGCGCACCTGCTCGGCCCGGTAAGGCTCGGGCCCGCGGCGGCCGGACGATCGCTGCTTCGCTGGGGCCTGCGCCTCCACGGCCATCGCCTGATCACCGGGACCTACATCGCCGAGCTCCTCGCCCGCCCCGCGCGCGGTGCTGCGAGCGCCGGCGGACCGGGCGTCAGGTTCGCGCTCACAGACACGGGCCAGCTCCGCGTGCTGTCCTCGACCTGCTCGGTCGTGAACGCGCTCAGCCATCGCTGCTGAGCTGTGCCAGCCGTAGCGAGCCGGTTGCGCGGCCCAGGACCTCCCGGACCTTACGGCGCGAGGAAATCTGAGCTTTCGGAAAAAACGCGTCCAAGGTGGGTCTCGACGGTCTTCTCGGTCACGAACAGCGCCTCGCCGCGCGGGGGAAGACGTGTGCGGCAATGTTCCGGGAACGGTGTCAGGGAGACCTCCCGATGCGCGGGGTCCCTGTAGGGGGGAGGATGTCCTGACACACCCCGCCGCCCATCGGAGAGGAGAAGCGCGTGCCGCTTATCCAGGTCAAGGTCCTCGCAGGTGTCTTCACGACCTCGCAGAAGGAGGAGATCATCGAGCGGCTGACCGATGCGCTCGTGCAGGTCCAGGGCGAGAACCTGCGTCCGCACACCTGGTGCGTGATCGAGGAAATCGCGAGCGGGGCCTGGGGCGTGGGCGGTCAACCTCAGACGGCCGACGATGTCAGGGCGCTCGGGAGTGGCTAGTTGGCGGTGGGGGCGGGGAGAGTCATGCACGCCACTCGGTCTGCCGAGGGAGCCGCTGCCTCACCTGCGGTGAGCATCGTGCTCCTTGGTGGGTTCGCAGCTCGTGTCCGGGATGAGCCGGTCCCAGACGGGGCGTGGCGGCTGAAGAAGGCGCGAGAGCTCGTCAAGCTGCTGGCGCTGGCGCCCGGCCATCGTCTTCATCGCGAACAGGCGATGGATGCGCTGTGGCGAGACCGAGACCCGGCCGCCGCGGCGAACAATCTGCACCAGGCGGTCTACGTGGCGCGCCGGGCGCTGGCTCTCGACGCGATCCAGGTCCGCGACGAGATGCTCCAGCTCAGGGCCGAAGTCGATGTCGACCGACTGGAGATCGCCGCGGCGGAAGCCCGCCGCATGCGAACGCCGTCTGCATATCGCGCCGCGGTCGCCCTTTACCGCGGCGAGCTGCTGCCGGAGAACCGTTACGAGGACTGGGTTCAGGAGCGCCGCGAACAGCTCGCCGGCCTCGCAGAGGAGCTCGCCGAGGAGTCGGACGTACTCCCGAGCGACGGCGTGCTGTCCCTCCCTGCCAATGTCAGCTCGTTCATCGGTCGCCGCCGCGAGCTTCGCGACCTCAGCACCCTAATCGGGCGGACAAGGTTGCTCACCCTGACCGGCCTCGG
>JAFAZZ010000113.1 GCA_019239375.1 Solirubrobacterales bacterium
AGGAAGTCTCGCGTTCCGCTGGGAATGCGATCGACCATCTACGGTCTGCGGTTCAGGCGGAGGTCGGTTTGGCCGGGTGCCGCGCGCCTTCAGACCATGACGGGCACGTCATCCTCGCGCTCGATCCGTGCGCCGAGATCGCGCAGCCGTTCGTCGATGCGCTCGTAGCCACGATCGATGTGGCGAACGTTGCCGATCTCGGTGACGCCCTCGGCCGCCAGCGCGGCGATCAGCATCGCCATGCCCGCGCGGATGTCCGGCGAGTCGACCCGCTGGCCGGTTAGCCGTCGCGGCCCGACCACCATCGCGCGGTGGGGGTCGCAGATCGTGATCGACGCGCCCATGAGCACGAGCTTGTCCACGAAGAACAGGCGGTTCTCGAACATCCACTCGTGGATCATCACCGAGCCCTCCGCCTGGGTGGCGAGAGCCAGCGCGACACTCGTCAGGTCGGCGGGGAAGGCAGGCCAGGGACCGTCCTGCACCTTCGGGATGTACTCGCCGGCGTCGTTGCGGATGACCAGTCGCTGGTGACCGGGGACGATCACGTCCGCGCCGCGAACCTCGGTTCTCAGGCCTAGACGCTCGAAGACCAGGCGGATCATGCGGAGATCCTCCGGTACGGTGTCCCTGACCACCAGCTCGCCGCCGGTGACACCGGCAAGCGCGATGAACGATCCGATCTCGATATGGTCGGGCGCGATCCCGTGGGTGCATCCCCGCAGGCTGCCGACGCCGTGGACCGTCATCACGTTGGATCCGATCCCGTCGATCTGCGCGCCCATCGCCACCAGCATCCGCGCAAGGTCCTGCACGTGCGGCTCGGAGGCGGCGTTGCGGATGACCGTCGGACCCCGGGTCAGGGCGGCGGCCATCAGCGCGTTCTCGGTCGCCATCACCGACGGCTCGTCCATCAGGAAGTCGCACGGCCGGAGTCCGAGGGGGGCCTCGAGCTTGATGTAGCCGCGATCCTCGTCGACCGAGGCTCCCAGCGCACGGAACGCGTCAAGGTGGGGGTCCAGGCGCCGGCGCCCGATCACGTCGCCGCCGGGAGGGGGCATGCGCGCCTGGCCGAAGCGGGCCAGCAGCGGGCCGGCAAGCAGGAACGAGGCGCGGATGCGCTCGGCCAGTTCCTGGTCCACCTCGCAGGTGCCAACCGTCGAGCTGTCGATCGACACCTCACCCGGACCGAGCCACTGGACGCGCGCCCCGAGCTGCTCGAGCAGCAGGGTCATCGCCTCCACGTCCCGGATTCGCGGGACGTTGCGGAGGATCATTTCGTCGTCTGTCAGCAGGCACGCTGCGATGATCGGCAGCGCCCCGTTCTTGTTGCCGGCAGGAGTGATCGTGCCCGACAGGGGCACCCCGCCCTCGATTACGAACTTTTCCATGGGGGGCCGGAGGGTACCTTGTCGGGTCGGCGGCGTCGTTGCCCCGGTCGACCGGGGCTTCGCCCGGCGGACGGTGATCTCCCCGTCCGCCGGCACACCAGCCGGCCGCGGACCCGGCGTGCGAAGGCGCTCAGCTAGGCTCCTTTCCATGCAGGTTCAGAGTTCGCGCCAGGAGGCTTGGGACCTCCTTTGTGAATGGACCGAATCGGATTCTCTGCGCCGCCACATGCTGGCCGTGGAGGCGGCGATGCGGGCGTACGCACCTCGCTTCGGGGGTGACGTCGAGCTGTGGGGTCTGACCGGGCTGCTCCACGACCTCGATTACGAGCGCTATCCCAATCTGGAGGACGGCCATCCTCGCTACGCCCTGCGCGAGCTAGAGACGCGGGGCTACCCGCCCGAACTGGTGCGGGCGGTGGCGTCCCACGCGGATTTCCTGGGCGTATCCCGCGATTCTCCGATGGAGAAGGCTCTGTACGCCGTCGACGAGCTGTCGGGGTTCGTGCTCGCTGTCGCGTACGTCCGGCCCGAGCGCCTGGCGGGCATGACCCCGAAGTCGGTCAAGAAGAAGCTCAAGCAGCCGAGCTTCGCCGCCGCGGTAAACCGGGAGGAGTTGCGGCGCAGCGCCGAGGAACTCGGGGTGGACTTCGACGAGCATCTCGCGATCGTCATCGCCGCATTGGCCGAGCGGCAGGATGAGCTGACGCCGGCTGGCGCGCCGTCACCCTGAGCAGGTCGCCGCCCGGGGGCGAAGCCGCGTGTCGGGCGGCCCGTGTCGGCTATGGTCCGCGCGGCATGGCCGAGACGGTCAAGATCGTCGTGCTCGGGGGCGACCAGACCGGGCAAGAGCTGCTCGAGCAGTCAGTGCGCCTCCTCGACCCGGGCCTGCTCGGGTTGGCCCTCGAGCTTCAACGGTTCGATCTGTCGCTTGCGAATCGGCGCACCACGTCGAATGCCGTTGTGAGCGACGCGGCGCGTGCCATGCTGGAGGCCGGGCTGGGTCTCAAAGCGGCCACGATCACGCCGGAGGGTGGCGAGGACGTCGGGTCGCCGAACCGGATCCTGCGCGAGGAGGTCGATGGGAAGGTGATCGTCCGCACGGGCCGACGTCTGCCGGGCGTCCCACCGGTGGCCGGCGTCCACTATCCGATCTCCGTCGTACGGATGGCCGTCGACGACGCTTACGGGGCCAGGCAATGGCGCGAAGGTGACGCGGGCGGCCCGCTGGAGATCGCCTACCGCACCGAGAAGATCACGCGCTCGACCTGCCGCGCCGTGGCCGAGTACGCCTTTCGCACCGCCGAGAAGATGAACGCCCGCGTCTACGGTGGGCCCAAGTGGACGGTCTCGCCCGTATACGAAGGCATGCTCAAGGAGGAGATGGATCGTGCCGCGGCGCGGCACCCGGAGATCGCCTACCAGCCCGTCCTGATCGACGCGACCTACGCCGGACTGCTCTCCGGCGCTACCGACGCGCCGCTCGTCATCCCGGCTTTGAACCGCGATGGCGACTGTCTCTCGGATCTCGTCCTGCCGATGTTCGGCTCGATTGCCGGCGCCGAGTCGGTCCTGCTCGCCTTCGACGAGGACTACGCGACCACCGTAGCCATGGCCGAAGCGCCCCACGGGACCGCGCCGGCCCTCGAGGGCAAGGACGTGGCCAACCCGCTGGCCATGATCCTCGCCTGCGGCGCGCTGCTGCGTCACGCCGCCGAGCGCCACGGCGCCGCCGCCGAGCGCGCCTCGCGGGCGATCTACGAGGCCGCCCTCGAGACGATCGCCTCCGGCATCAAGACCCCCGACCTCGGTGGCGCCGCCGGAACCACCGAGTTCACGACCGAAGTGCGGGATCGGGTGGCGACCAAGATCGAGGTCTCCTCATCGCTCGGCTCGGCGGCGTGACGTGATCACCGGGACGCACGCGATCATTCACAGCGCCGACGCTGATGCTGTGCGGGCGTTCTTCAGGGACGTGCTCGAGCTCCGCGGCGTCGATGCCGGCCACGGCTGGCACATCTTCGCGCTGCCCCCGGCCGAGATCGCGGCGCATCCTACGGACGGCGCCGCCCGCCAGGAGCTCTACCTGATGTGTGACGACATCCACGCCACCGTCGCCGAGCTCGCAGCCAAGGGGATCGAGTTCTCGCGCCCGGTCGGTGAGGAACGGTGGGGGTTGGTAACCGCAATCAAGCTGCCGGGTGGGGTCGAGCTGGGCC
>JAFAZZ010000543.1 GCA_019239375.1 Solirubrobacterales bacterium
CGGGATCATGGCCCACATCGACGCGGGCAAGACGACGACGACCGAGCGCATCCTGTACTACACCGGCCGGACCTACAAGATGGGGGAGGTTCACGAGGGCGCGGCGGTCATGGACTGGATGGCCCAGGAGCAGGAGCGCGGCATCACGATCACGTCGGCCGCCACGACCTGTGAGTGGAAGGGCCACCGGATCAACATCATCGACACGCCGGGACACGTCGACTTCACGGTCGAGGTGGAGCGTTCGCTGCGCGTCCTGGACGGCGCCATCGCGCTGTTCGACTCGGTGGCGGGTGTCGAGCCACAGTCCGAGACGGTGTGGCGCCAGGCCGACAAATATCACGTCCCGCGCATCGCCTACATCAACAAGATGGACCGGATCGGCGCGGACTTCGAGCGCGGCGTGCAGACCATGGTCGACCGCCTCGGCGCGCATCCTGTCCCGATCCAGCTGCCGATCGGTGCGGAGGCCGACTTCCGCGGAATCATCGACCTGGTCGAGATGAAGGCGATCATCTACCAGGACGAGCTCGGCAAGAACCAGGAGATCGTCGACATCCCGCAGGAGCTCCAGGCTGCGGCCGACGCCGCCCGCGAGCACCTGCTCGAGGAGGTCTCCCATTACGACGACGAGCTGGTCGAGATGATCCTCGAGGAGCAGGAGATCCCGCCCGCCCGCCTGCGCCAGGCGATTCGCAACGCGACGCTGGCGATCCGGATGACCCCTGTCCTATGCGGCTCCAGCTTCAAGAACAAGGGCGTCCAGCCGCTGCTCGACGCGGTCCTCGAGTACCTGCCGAGCCCGCTCGACGTGCCGGCGGTCGAGGGCCTCGAGCCCGACAAGGCCTCCGAGAACGGTGGCGCGCCCGCACACCGCGCGGCGTCGGACGACGAGCCGTTCGCGGCGCTCGCCTTCAAGATCATGGCCGACCCGTATGTCGGCAAGCTCACCTACTTCCGCGTGTACTCGGGTCAGCTCGACGCGGGCTCCCGCATTCTGAACGTGAGCACCGGTCGCACCGAGCGCATCGGGCGCATCCTGATGATGCATGCCAACGAGCGCGAGGAGGTCAAGCAGGTCCACGCCGGCGACATCGCGGCTGCGGTGGGGATCAAGCAGGTGGTGACCGGCGACACGCTTGCCGCGCCCGACCGGCCGATCAAGCTCGAGACGATCGAGTTCCCCGAGCCTGTGATCAAGGTGGCCATCGAGCCCAAGACCAAGGCCGACCAGGAGAAGATGGCCACAGCGCTGGCGCGACTGGCCGAGGAGGATCCGACCTTCCAGGTGCGCACCAACGAGGAGACGGGTCAGACCGAGATTGCCGGCATGGGCGAGCTGCACCTCGAGGTGCTGGTCGACCGGATGCTCCGCGAGTACCGGGTCGACGCCAACGTCGGGCGTCCGCAGGTGTCCTACCGGGAGACGATCAAGGGCACAGCCGAGAAGGTCGAAGGTCGCTTCGTCCGCCAGACCGGTGGCGCGGGCCAGTACGGAATCGTCTACATCAACGTGGCGCCGGCGCCGGGCGAGGGATTCGACTTCGTCAACCAGATCAAGGGCGGCGCGATCCCGACCGAGTTCATCCCGGCTGTCGAAAAGGGCATCGAGGAGGCGATGGAGAACGGGCCGCGGGCCGGTTATCCCATGGTCGACGTGCGCGTGTCCCTGACCGACGGCAAGTACCACGACACCGACTCCTCCGAGCTGGCCTTCAAGGTCGCAGGCTCGCTGGCGCTCAAGGCGGCGGCGGCACGGGCCAAGCCGGTCCTGCTCGAGCCCGTCTTCGCCGTCGAGGTGGTGACGCCCGAGGAGTTCATGGGCGACGTCATCGGCGACTTGAACCGCCGGCGTGGGCATGTGCAGGGAATGGAGCAGCGCGGAAACGCGCAGGTCATCAGCGCGCTGGTGCCGCTCGCCGAGATGTTCGGGTACGCGACCGATCTACGGTCCAACACCCAGGGCCGAGCGACCTACACGATGCAGTTCGAGCGCTATGACGAGGTCCCGCCCAACATCGCCGAGCGGGTGGTTGGCGACCAGACCCAGGCGGCTGCCTAGTCGCACTGAGCAGCGGAATCTTTATATCCTGAATAGGTTCGTCTGCAGACGGACACAACTACTGAAATAGAAGGAGCGAAACCAAAGTGGCGAAAGCCAAGTTCGAGCGCGACAAGCCCCACGTCAACGTCGGGACCATTGGTCACATCGACCATGGCAAGACGACGCTCACCGCGGCCATCACCAAGGTGCTGAACGAGAGGTACGGCGGTACTGAGGTGCGGTCGTTCGAATCAATCGATAACGCTCCGGAAGAGAAGGCTCGCGGCATCACGATCGCGACTTCGCATGTCGAGTACCAGACGCCCAATCGGCACTATGCGCACGTCGACTGCCCGGGGCACGCGGACTACGTCAAGAACATGATCACCGGCGCCGCCCAGATGGACGGCGCGATCCTGGTGGTCTCGGCGGCCGACGGCGCCATGCCTCAGACGCGCGAGCACATCCTGCTCGCCCGTCAGGTCGGCGTCCCCTACATCGTCGTGTTCCTCAACAAGGTCGACATGGTCGACGACCCCGAGCTACTCGAGCTCGTCGAGGTCGAGATTCGCGACCTGCTCTCCGAGTACGAGTTCCCGGGAGATGACATTCCGTTCGTGGCCGGGTCGGCGCTGCGCGCGCTCGAGGGCGATGAAGAGCAGGAGCATAAGATCCTCGAGCTCGCCGAGACGCTGGACACCTACATCCCCGAGCCCGTGCGCGACCTCGACAAGCCGTTCCTGATGCCGGTCGAGGACGTGTTCTCGATCACCGGCCGCGGCACCGTCGCCACCGGCCGCGTCGAGCAGGGAATCATCAAGACCGGCGAGACCGTCGAGATCGTGGGCATCCGCCCCACCACCTCGACCGTGGTGACCGGAGTCGAGATGTTCAAGAAGATTCTCGACGAGGGTCGCGCCGGCGACAACGTCGGGTGCCTGTTGCGCGGCACCAAGCGAGATGAGGTCGAGCGTGGCCAGGTGCTCTGCAAGCCCCGCTCAATCACTCCGCATACCAAGTTCAAGGCCGAGGTCTACGTCCTGAAGAAGGAGGAGGGCGGGCGTCATACGCCGTTCTTCACGGGCTACCGGCCCCAGTTCTACTTCCGTACGACCGACGTCACCGGCGTCGCGAGGCTGCCCGAGGGCACCGAGATGGTCATGCCCGGCGACAACGTCCAGATGGAGATCGAGCTGATCCAGCCGATCGCCATGGACCAGGGTCTGCGGTTCGCGATCCGCGAGGGCGGCCGGACGGTCGGCTCGGG
>JAFAZZ010000318.1 GCA_019239375.1 Solirubrobacterales bacterium
CGCCGCCCACTCCACGCTGTCGTAGCCGTCGCTGGCCTCGTTTGCAAACGTGTAGAAGATTCCATCTGACTTGTACTGCCCGCGAACGTCCTGGACGACGACGACGTAGCAATGCTCGGCGTACACCGCCGGAGACGCATAGACGTAGGTCTGGGCAACGTCCTTGTTGTAAGGCAGTCGCATCAAGATCACCGGATGGCTTCCGGCGGGGTCTGGCGTAAACACGTGGCGCGAAGGACCGTGCCGTCGCGCATCGTCGCCGGCACATCCTCCTTCTCCGTGTAGCTGCAGGTGCCATTCGGCTGCGCAGAAGTAGAAGCCGCATCGACGCCGAGCGCCAGAGCTACCAAAGCGGCCACTGCGACCAGGACCAAGGGGATCATCCGCCTACCCGGCAGCACAAGGATCCTCATCTCCCACTCCTCCCTCCGACATTCATAACGCGCGACCTCGCGGGCCTGCGCACGCCCTCACCAGCGTGAAGACCAGATCCAGACGCCGCGGACCCGCCGGCCGCATCTCGGCCTGCGACAACGTGAGCCCACGCGCTCGAGCCGACCGGACATCGGACCGCTCGCCGCCTCGTGCCCCAAGCTCTCCATCGGGCCATCCCGATGAGAACCAATGGCACGAGCTACTCCACAAGCTCACATTAGCCGCGTACCCGCCGGATGCGCTCGCTAACGCCGCATGCGAGACTCGCTTCGAGGCACCACGACCGCCCGTCCAACCTCGCCGAACTTGCGGCAGACCTAGAGAACCTGAAGCCGGACGCCACACGATCCAATCTTCGCCACCGGCGGGGGCCAAAAGCAACTGGCGGCATCGAACCCTGGCCTCGCGACACGAGCGGATTTGGCGATTGGCTCAGATGCTCCGTGTCGAGCGACCTACCGTTTGCGTGGGCCGGCCAAGGCCTCTGACGACCAGAGGCTCGTAGGCACGAGGCACTTCCGTCGATCCGATGACGCCCGGTCGCCGGGCGACCCACACGCTCTCCGGCATCCCCTGCTCGATCTCGGCGATACGTCCGTCACGGTGCCGAGGGTAATAGTTGCCGGTGTCGACCATCACTACCCCGTCGCCGACGCCGGCGAATAGATCGTCGGGCAGCTGCGGCACCTTCTTCTCCGGGATAGTGACGACGACCACATCCTTGTCCCGGACGGCCTCCTGCGCGGTGACCGCCGTGGCGCCTGTTTCCGCCTCGACCTCGCGTAGGGTCTCGGGCCCTCGAGAATTCGCCACCGATACCTCGTGACCGCGTTCGGAGAAGCGTCGCGCGAACGCGCCGCCGATGTTTCCCGCACCGATAATTCCGATTCTCATGCGCTCCGCGGTCGTTGGGACCAGCGGGTCGATAGTACGAGGACGGCGTAGTCCCCGCGCCGTCGCCGGTTGAGGATCGCCCTCGGCAACGGTCGTTCCGTCGGTCCGGAGTGTCGAGTTAGCGGCGGAGTTCGCGGCGGCCCGTTCGGGGTGAGCGCAGAGGCGCCGAGACGCGGGCGGCGCGATATGTCGTCGAAGCGCTCTCGGGGACCGCTCGGCGCCGGATCATGGAAGCGATCTAGCGGCCAGAGCCGCGAGCCGGCTCGAGGTCGCGAGCGAAGCCGTTGCAGTAGCTGTCTGGACGATCGAAGATCGAAGTGATATCATATTGATAGATCGTCGAGCGACCGACGAGCATATGATTAGGAGACGGCCCGATACCCGCACCGAGTAACAACACCGCGTCGAGAGGCCTGCGCGCGTGGTGGACTGCTCCGCCCCGATCCGGCATGCGACTCATCATCTCGCCATGGGAGTACCGCCACCTCCGTGCCTGGGCACGTGTGCGTATGGTCAGTGGCATCGTCTTGGCTGGCCTTGGCGTCGTTACGCTCTCGTTCGGCGGCGACGACTGGAAGACGTACGGCTGGACGATCGCGTTCCTGGCGGCGGCAACGGCAAACTTGGCGTTCGCCTACTGGGAGCTGAGCATCGCTCGCTCCCCATCTGCCCGAGCTTGAGTCCGGCGCTGCTCACACCGGCCTCGTTGTGCAGGCATCCGCCCCGACGGTTCTGTCGGTGCAATTCAGCAGGGACATGAGCGTCAGCGGCTAGCCTTCGTTGCGGCTGACCACTCCGCGGTGATGCTGCCGCCTGGCGGCAGCTCGTGCCAACGAGCGGCGAAGGCACCGAGACGATCGATGATCCGCTCCGCCCTGGCGGTGCCGTCGGCCGGTGTCAGCTCTGGCGGTACTCCAGGTCGGTCTCGAGCGCGGAATGGTCGCTCAGCCCTTGCTTCCGCCATTGATGATGGTATTGGCACGCGAGCGGGACGAGCTCCGCGGCGAGGAAGGTATGGTCCAGACGCCACCCGCCATCGTGTCCTGCGATCGTCTTCCAGGTCCAACTGGGCGACCGCGATGCGTACCCGTGGCGTGTTCGGAATGCATCGCGATAGCCGAGCTCGCGCAGACCCGGGACGATGCCGAGCTCAGCGGCGTCCCATTCGGGCCCGCGCTCGGGACGCAGCCGGCCGCGTGAGTCGCGCGCGAAGGAGATAGTCGTGCCGTCCGGCGACTCGCGTCGCGGAGTGTTCAGATCACCACAAAGCACGCGCGGCGCGGAGCTTGGGGTCTCAAGCCCCCGCCGCAGCGCCTGGAGGGTCTCGACCTTCACCCACCCGTTCGCAGCGTTCGGGACATGAACACAATGGATCTCCAACGGACCCGAGGAGGACCGCGCGAGCACGCTGAGCGCACTCTCGGGTCGGGGAACCGCCAGCGGCTTGTGCACCTCCTCAAGCGCGACCCGCGCCCCGATCATCACGAGCGTTCGCCGACCAACGGTTCCGTCGGACAGCCCGCCGTCGACCGTGGAAGCAGACACGTGCGTGAGCCCCATCAACTCAAACGCGCGATCCCACAGCGGCCGTGTTCGCCGGGTAACCTCTTGCAAGGCAACAATGTCCGGCTCCCGCGCGGCTATCGCACTGGCCTGCTCGGGCAGTCGTTTACTGCGACCTGCGACGTTCCAGGTGATGAGGCGAACCATGCCGAGGCAGCCCGAGCGGTCGTGCAGCGTCGATGGAGGACCCGTCGTCGTCGAGTGGCACCCGGTTTGGATGCGGGGAAGGGTGTTCGCCCACCCCTGCCCAATGTGCCCGGGATCGCTGTACTACTGCAGCCCCGACCGCGTCATCTTCATCACCAGCGCGAGCATTATTCGATCGCCTACATCGGTGACCGCCAGTTTCGATCTCAACACTTTCTATTCCGAGATCCAAGAGGCGTCCGCCGCCTCAGTCGTAGCCGAACGTCGGTGCAGGGCCCGCAGCGTGCTGGCCCGGCGAATTCAGCGTGCTGGGGGCGACCGGGACCGTGACCAGCGCGGCGCTCTCGCCTCTGACCGACACAACGTACGACCCGTCTCGGGTCGGCCTGAGGAGCTGCACGTTCTGCCTGCCCTGCCACAACGCCTGGCGGTTAAGATGCTGGCCCGCCAAGGTCACACCCGAGGTTGACGACGCCGAAGGTGCGAGCAGGCGCTCGACGAAGCCCCGCTGGCGCGTGGGTAGGTGGAGGGTGATCCGGGCCCATCCGCGGCCCTTGTTGATCAGCAGCACATTCAGCGGGTTGCGGATGAACGGGGCCCGCTTCCCAACGTCCGTCGAGTATGACGCCCTCACCGCCCATACCTTGAGGTGCAGCGATCGCCCGGCTCGCACGCGTACTGGGACCAGTCGGGCACCTTGACCCAGAACCCTCTTGAACAGGATCAGACCGTAGAGCAGCGGGCGGGTCTCGAGACCTTGCCGGGTGAAGGAGAACGGGCGGTTGATCGAGCTGACGCGGGCGTGCAGGTTGACTCCCTCCACGCCGGCGTTCATCAGCTCGAACAGGGCGTCGGGAGCCCAAAGCGCGGTGGCGAAGGCGTTGCTCACGCCCAGCGTTCCGCCGCAGGTCACCGAGTTGATCTCGGTCAGCCGAAGCGAGAGGCCGGCCCTGTGGGCGAGTGCGACAGCCGGTGCGATCGTCTTTGCCATCCCGGCTGTCGCGTTCTCGCTGAGGATCTTCTGAATCGTCGGGTAGCCCGCCTGTCCGGGCTTGGCACAGGCCAAATACGGATAGACGTGGGCGCTGATCACCTTCAGCGTCTTGGTTCGATAGCGCAGCAAGGTTTTGATCCATCCCAGGTGATCGGTCGCTTTGGCAAGCGCGGGAGCCATCACTGGCACGGACGGTGCCACGGAATGGAGCGCGCGAGCGTATGCCTGGAAGGCCTTGGCGAAGCTCGTCGCCGTGATCTGTCTCGGCAGGTTCGCCGGGCACTTCTGCTGCGCGTCGGTCGACTGATCAGTCGCCGTCAGGAGCCCGCCTGCCCACGCACTGCAGCTGTAAATGTCAGGCTCATTGCCGAGCTCGAAGGCCACGATGTTCCCCCCGCGGACGTTGTGGAGCGAGCTCAGGAGTCGCTGCATCCAGGCGGCCGCCTCTCGCGGGGTGGTGGTGATCGTGTTGATGTCGATGATGACTTGGAGCTTGGACGCACTGATGGCCTTGGCTGTGTCATCGACCAGTTTGGGGGTGGGCGAGAAAACCTCCCATGGCGCGAACTGAGGTGGCTTCCTGCCGTAGATGACGTGCTCAGCGGAGTCGCCCCCGATGCGCAGAGGCAACGCCGGTATGTTGCCGCCCGGGACCACATTGAATAGCACTCGCGCCCATAGATCAGGGTGCTTCTCGACCAGGGGCAGCGTCGAGTATTCGCTCGAGAGCCCCAGGAACAAGCTCGGTATGGCCTTCATCCGCCCCGGGCCCGGGACGGTCACGTCGGCCTGGTTTGCGCCCACCGCTGGTCTGCCCTGAGCGCGTGCAGGCACGTCAGCCCTAGCCACCGCGCGTAACCCGAGCGAGCCGATGTCGCTTCGACCTGAGGTCGCGCCGAGCAACGACCCCGCCGTCAGCGCTGCGAGCACGAACCATGTCAGCCGGCCAGGGCGCCTGCTCCGGTTCTTAAAGTCGGAAATCAACTGCGCCCGTGTCGCCGCCACCGCCCACTCGACCGTCATTATAAGCCGCCAAGTTCTGCGGAAACGGTATGCGATGGTCGAGGTGCTCGATGGCCGCAGCCGCCAGGTCGTAGAGCGGTATCTCCGAGCCCTGGCCGAGCTGGAACGACGAGCGATCCGGGTCGTCTGAGCGGCGGCTGCCGCGCGGGCGAGAGCGGCGTCCTAGCGCGCGTGGGGGTATCCCTGATTCGCCGGCGCGACCGCCAATCCGATGAGTTCGCATCGACTTCTGGGCCTCCGACGACGTCAGGCAGTACGCCCAGCCCATCCTCGAGCGCGTGCGTACCAGCTCGATGCCACGCGATGGCGCTTGACCAGAAGGTCGAAGAATCTCGAACGATGGTTCGAGACACCGGCATGCCCCAAGGACGGACCGTCCCCACGCTTAGGATGCTCCCGTGACGATCGCCTTTCCCGCGCCCGGAACTGCGCCCGCCACGGTCGCGGTCCCTGCGCCCAGTACGGGCTTCGGCGCGTGGGCGGGTGCTCCGAGCGCCGCGCTCGACAGCGATCTGACGTTCGTGATCGCCTACCGCGTGCGCTCGCCGCAGGAGCGCGGCGCCGAGGTGGTGCTCGCACGCTCGGACGACGGAGAACGGCTCGAGACTGTGACGCGGCTGGACAAGTCGCAGTTCGACGCCGAATCACTCGAGCGGCCTGCCCTCGTGCGCACGAATAAGCACCGATGGCGGCTGTACTTGTCCTGCGCGACGCCAGGGAGCAAGCACTGGCGGATCGCCGTGCTCGAGGCCGACGATCCCAGCCGTCTCGCCAGCTCGGAGGCGCGAATCGCGTTCACAGGGGACGAGCAAACGGGCGTCAAGGATCCGGTGATCCACCAGGGGCCAGGAGGCTGGCGGGCCTGGATCTGCGTCCACCCGCTGGACGAGGAGGGCGAGGAGGACCGTATGAGCACCGCGTATGCCACGAGCGAGGATGGGCTGCAGTGGCGCTGGCACCGCACCGTGTTCGCCGGGCGTCCCGGGATGTGGGATGCCCGCGGCGCGCGGGTGACCTCAGTGCTGAGCGACGGTCGCGCGAGCTACGACGGGCGGGCCAGCAAGGAGGAGAACTTCTCCGAGCGGACCGGTCTGGCTCGCTGGGATGAGGCTTCTGGGCGTCTGGTCGCACTCGGAGTGGGGCCCATCTCGAACGCCCGCTACCTGGAGGTGGTGGCGCTACCGCACGGGGGCTACCGCCTGTTCTACGAGGCTCCGCTCCGCGATGGCAGCCATGAGCTGCGCACCGAACTCATAGCCAGCGGCCCCTGACGCCCCCAGCAGGGCATATACGAAGCTTTAGTCGGAACGCTACATCGCGGACGGGGTTCATGGTGCTGGTAGGCAACCGGCTGCGGCAAGACCACAGGCGCTGCGGGTGGTCGCCGGACTCGAAGAAATCTCCTCCGGGCTGGTGCGTATCGACGATCGCGTGGTGAACGACGTTCCCCCGCGCAACCGCGACATCGCGATGGTGCTCCAGAGCTACGCGCTCTATCCGCACCTGCTTCAGCAACCTACGCCAGTTCGGCGCCCACTATCGACCTGATTGCTTCGGCGTCGTGCATCTCGCTGATCGCGTTCCTGGGGTTCCAGCGCTACTTCCTCCGGGGCCCGCTCGCCGGATCGTCAAGTAACTCAAACGCCACCCAAATTCCCGCGCCCGCCCGCGCCTAGGTGCTTTCTACGCGTCGGGTTTAGCGGTCACGGTGCGAGCTTCCGGTCGTCGCCGAGCACGCCGCAGGCCGGGTTAGACTTGACCCGTTTGCGACGATACTTGAACGCTTCAGGTAGTAAGCGGGGGGAGTGACGTTCACGTGCAGAGAACGAGGCCGCCGTATCCGGAGGAGTTCCGCCGTGAGGCGATCCGCCTAAGCCAGACACGCCGCAGCGTCAGCTGGCCAACGGTCTGGCGATCTCCGACGTCACGTTGCGCCACTGGCTCAAGCAGGAGAAGGCCGCCCGCGGGGAGCGCCCGGGCGGCCGCGCGATTGTTCGGTCGCCATTCCGATCACGTGGTTCGCGCGGTCCCGAGCGTGGAACCGATCGTCCGCGAGATGCACGCGTGCCGCGCGGAGCGGGGTTTGCGCCAGCTCGCGTCCAGATGCCCGTCTTGGCGTCAACGCGGGTCTTGCCCTGTGGCCCTCGATCCGAATCTTGCCAGCCGTGGCGTCGGGGGAACGAATTTGCATCTCGTTGGGCCCGCGCGTGGGGCGTCGCGCTCAGTCGACCAGCCGAGCCAGGCCGAGGCAGGACCGCAGGGCGTTCTCGACGCGGGTTGCGCGGTCGAAGCTGCCCATCGAGCCGGTGACGAAGCCGATCGCGTATCCGTCCTGGCGAGCCGCGCCGTAGCTGCCGCCGAGCCCTCCCATGCCGAAGCCGTTCTCGTCGATCCCGAACCCGAGCCCGAAGGCGTTTAGCTCACCAAACACCCGGTCGATCCCCGATGTTTGCACGCTCGTCGCCTCCGCCAACAGGCTGGCGGTCAACGCTGTTCCCTCGAGCAGCGCCGCGTAAAACCCGGTGATCCCGCGCGCGGTGCCGTGCCCGTTAATCGCAGGGACTTCTCCCGCGCGCCACCGCTCAGAGTTCACGACCGCGGCGTCGAGTGCCCCGGGCGGGTTGGAGATCGCTCGCCGGGAGCGCTCGGGCTCACCCGCTACGGGCGCGCGGAACTCCTCGTCGAGCCCAGTTAGGTCGACCGCGCGCCCCTGGTCAACCGGGCTCAGCCCGATCGCGAAAGTCCAGACCGAGCGGCCCGCACACCTCGTCCCGAAGGAACCTACCAACGCTGCGGCCGTCGACCCGGCGCACGAGCTCGCCGACGAGGTGCCCGTAGAACAGCGCTGACTCCCCATGCGCGGCGCCCGGCTCCCAGGCCGGGGGCTGGGCGGCAAGCAGGCTGCACATCCCGTCCCAGTCATAGAAGAGATCGGTCGCAGCGGGCGCGTCCAACGCCACCACCCCCGCCTGGTGGGCAAGAAGCTGCCGCACCGTCGCACGCGCCGTGAATTCCGGCCAATAGCGCTGCACCGCAGCGTCTAGCTCAAGCTCGCCTCGCTCCACCAGCCGCAGCGCACAGACGGCGACGAACGGCTTCGTAACCGAATACGGCTGCACGATGCTCTCCCGCCCCCAAACGCGAGTACCTAGAACATCAGCGCTCCCGCCCCACAGGTCGGCCAGCCAGCGACCCTCCAGCCAGACCGCCAGCGCGGCGCCGGTCCCGGCTGCACCTTGACAACGTCGGCAAACGCCTCCTCCACCAACTCGAAACCTCGCTCCACCCGACCCGCATGCATATCACGCCACCCGCCCGAACCTGTGCATGCAACCCAGGTAAGCAACTAGCCGGCAGGATCCAGGCGCCGACCCCACCGGCACCCCGCGCCCGCCCTCCCGTCCGTGCCGGCAACGTGGACTCCGAGATGACGCCGGGAAAGCCGAAGCAGGTCCAGGCGCCTTGGGTGATAGCCACAATTTGGCGTGGATGAGCAGGCTGTTTGATCCGACGGGTCACGAGCCGTTGGTCGGGCTGGATTGGGATGAATCGCACGCTCGCGATGCGATTGCGGCTATCTGTGGCGACGCGGAGGCGGCGTTCGATCGTCGCCGCTTGTGGCCGTTGCACCCGTTGGACGACGAGCCCGGTACCCCTGCCGACGGGATCATGCGCGGCCTTTACTGTGGTGCGGCCGGGATGCTTCACGGGCTTCTGCGGCTCGTCGATGCGGGCGTTTGGGAGTCGTCGCTCGATGGCGGGGCGATCGCCGAGCGTCTGCACGATGACGCGGTGCGCTCACCCGACGAGCCGGGGGCTGGCGGTTCGCTGCTCGCCGGTACGAGCGGCATCTTGCTCGTGGCGCACCGGCTGGCGCCGTCGGCGGCGAACGCCGATGCAATCGCTGGCGCGATCGCCGCGAACGTGGAGCGCCCGTCGAACGAGTTGCTGCTCGGCGCTCCCGGAACGATGCTGGCGGCCAGGGCGATGCATGAGCGGACCGGCGAGCGACGCTTCTGCGATCTGTGGCGAGCGAGCGCGCGTACGTTGCTCGCCCGTCAGGACTCCGACGGCCTGTGGACCCAGGATCTCTACGGCGACCGGATGCGTTATTTGGGGGCAGCGCACGGGTTCGCCGGTAATGTGCTGGCGCTCCACAGCGCTGCGGAGTGGCTCGATGACGCGCCGGCCGTCGAGGCGCGGGCGATCGCCACAGCGCGCGCCACCGCGCTCATGCGTGGCGCGCTTGCGAACTGGCCGCCGCTTGACATCGGCTCAAGGTCTGGCGCGGCGCCGCGCGTGCAGTGGTGCCACGGAGCCGCCGGGATCGTGACCTCCCTGGCCGCGCTTGGGCAATACGACGAGCCGCACGGCGCGCTCCTGGCCGCCGGCGGCGAGCTGATCTGGCACGCCGGCCCGATTAGCGAGAACCCCGGGCTCTGCCACGGCACTGCCGGTAACGGGTTCGCGTTTCTAGCGCTTTTCGATCGCACCGGCGACGAGCGCTGGCTACACCGCGCGCGAAAGTTCGCGATGCACGCGCTCCAGCAAGTCGCCCGCCTGCGTACGGCGACCGCGCGTGGGCGATACACGCTCTTTACCGGCGACATCGGCGCAGCGCTACTCGCGGCCGCCTGCATCGCCGGCGACGCCGCGTTTCCCGGTATCCGCGACCTATAGCCGCCTACCCGCCGGCACGCTGTCAGCAAACACCGTCGCACAAGCCCCGATCCCAGCTGCATCGGGCGGCGGCCGCTTTAGCGCCGACGCGGTCACGGGCATCGACCGGTCTGTCGCGCCGCGCAGGTGCTCGTCTATCGTCCTGTCCGGTCCGGTTGCAGCTTGCTGGCCCAATCCGTTCTCGTGCGAGACGACACTAGAGAGAGCGAGGAGTTCTACGATGGCGATCGTGCAACGCAATGTCCAGATCAACGCCTCGCCGCAGGAGACCATGGCGCTCTTGAGCGATGCCAGTCGCTGGCCGGACTGGTACCCGGGGATGACCGAGATCACCGTCGCCGCTCCTTTTCCCGAGGAAGGGGGCAAAGTCGTCTTCAAGGTGAAGTCGGCGGGCATGTCGATGCCGATCACCGAGACGGTGCTCGACTATCAGCCGGGCAAGCTGCAGCTTTTCCAAATGGAGGGCATGTTGTCGGGGCGCGCTCGCTGGGAGCTCGCCGCGGAAGGCGATGGAACACGACTGACCACGACCTTCGACTACGCGCTGCCGGCTGGCGTGTTCGGCAAGCTTGCTGACGCGCTCATCGTTAAGCGCATGAATGGCAAGAGCCTCGAAGACGGTCTCAACAACTTCAAAGCGCTGGTAGAACGGCAATAGGTTGCTGTCTCTGGGCGCCGCGGGGTTCGAACCCATGACCTCTTGAGTCGTCCTGACTTCTGGGGAAAGGGGACGGTTTGGGCTTGTGGTCGCGAGGTCGAGCACCGTCATGTGGTCGCTGGCGGTGTTCGCGCCAGGCGTTCCCTGCCGCGTGGGGCGGGATAGAAACGCCATCGCCGCGGCTATAGATGGTTGCTCTACGATATTCCGCGGACACAGGTCCTGATGAAGGAGGGGCGGCGATGGGGTTCATGGACAAGCTGAAGGCCGGTGCCGAGGAGGCCAAGGTCGGGGCCGGAGAGGCGACGGCGCGCGCTCGCGACACCGTCCAGGAGGCGAAGGTTAGGCACGACCGCGCGCAGACCCACACCGAGCTCGGGCGCACGACCTACACGTTGGTCGACGGAGGGTCGCTCCAAGACGAGCGCCTCGACCATGCGGTGCAGCGAATCCGCGATCTCGGGGCGCAGCTGTCGGACTCCCAAACAGCGGCCGAGTGAGCTGAAGCGCGTCGGGCGTCCAGGCTAGAACGGCAGCGAGCATCACGGTCCTGCTCGTGGCGAACTTCGACTGTCACTCACCGCGGCTTGGTCCTGCTCTAATCCCGCGGGCTGACCCATCACGCTAAGGTGCGTCCACGACGACGGCTACGCGGCCGTGACGAAAATGAAGACGAGCGCGGTCAGCCGTTCTACGACGCGCGAATCGGTAAGCACCGCGAACAGGCAGAGCGATCGACATGAGGACCGGGCTCGATGAGCTGATGCCGCTGGTGAACGAGAGGGGGCTTTTCATGTCTGAAGGGGCGAGGCGGGCGTTCTGCCCAATGCGACTCGTCGCTCTGGTGGCTGCAGTTGCATGCTCAGTCACGTTCGGGGTTGCGCGGCCGCCCGCCGCGTCGGCGGCGGGCGTGCAGAGCAAGATCAACGCTCTGATACGCGACGCGATCGGGCGTCACGGGATCAGAGCCGTGATCTTCCAAGCGACGAAGAACGGCCGCACGATCATGACCAAGGCGTACGGCAACTCGCAGACTGGGGTGCCGGTCACGACCAACATGCATTTCCGCAATGGGGCGGTGGCGATCTCATACATGTCGACGCTCCTGCTTCGACTCGTCGACGAGGGCAAGGTCAAGCTCGACGACAAGATCTCGAAGTGGCTGCCGAACCTCCGCGACAGCAACCGTGTGACGCTGCGAATGCTCGCGTCGATGACCGCCGGCTATCACGACTACGAGATCGACCCGGCCCTCATTCCGGACCGGCTGTACAACAACCCGTTCGTCACGATCACGACGCAGTATCAGCTGAAGCTTGCCCTCGATGAGCCACAGCAGTTCACGCCCGGCACTAACTTCAGCTATGCGCACAGCAACTATGTGATCCTCGGACTGATCCTCTCGAAGATCACGAAGCTCCCGCTGGACGTCGCCCTGAGCCGGATGGTTCTCCGCCCGCTCGGCCTGAAGAACACAGTCGCGTCGATCAAGCCACCGATTCCGTTGCCTGCGCTGCACGCGTACTCGGGTGAGCGGGGCCCGTTTTTCAACATTCCACTGAGAGATCACTTCTTCGAGGACTCGACGTACTGGAACCCGTCTTGGACGCTGGCCCACGGGGCGATCGAGACCACGGACATCGCAGACATGACGCGCACCGCGATCGGGATCGGCAGCGGGAGGCTGCTCTCCCGGCGCTTGTACCGGGAGCAGATCGACCCGCACATCGGATTCGGTCATCCGGCGCCCACGTGCGAGCGCTGCATGAAGCTCAACCGCTACTACGGGTATGGCATTGGGTTGGTGACTAACGGGGGCCGGGGTCAATGGCTTCTCCAGAACCCCCTGTTCGCCGGTGAGGCGGCGGTCGAGTCCTACCTGCCTTCGCACCGGATCTCGATCGCGATCGTAACGACGTTCAAGCCAACCGCCTATAACGCTCAGGGCAACCCCAGCCCGTACTGGCAGGTCCTGTGGGCAAAGATCGGAAAGGTTCTGGCTCCCCGTGACGCGCCCGCCGTACCGCCCGGGGTGGGTTAAACGCTCAGGAGGCCGCGATCGATTTACAGCTTGCTGAACCGAGTCCTATCAGTTGAACTGTGAGGCAGCGAGGCTGGCCAGCTGGATGGCGATCGCCGACGGCGATGTGAGGCCCTGGCGCAGCAGGCGGTGAACTGTCTCCTCCGCGGCCGTCGCGGCGGTAACGTAGATGGTGTAGCTGATCGAGCGGCCGATCAGGAAGGCGCCGGCCAGTGGCAGCAGCGGTATGTCGGCCAGACCGGCCGCCATAAACATCTGCGCCGAGGGCAGCGGCGAGAACACGAACACCGCGAGGCTGGCCACCGATGAGACCACAAGCGGCGGCCGCATGCGATTGACGGCAGTGCACCCACAGAGCCATTGCCAGAGACCCGCGACGCTCGTGCCTCATCGCCCGCTTCTCCTTGGCCGCACTGTTCAGGCCCGGCCCTCGCGGCCTGTCGAAAGTCGCGCCGATGGCGTCACATCCGTCGTGCCATAGCGGTGGCGATGCCAGACCCAGGCGATCAGGCCAATCGGGAGCGGCAGCCAGTACGCCACCAGCCTGTAGGCGAGTACCGCCAGAGCGGCCGGCGCGGCTGCGACGCCGGCGAGCGCGAGCGTCCCGGTCAGGCCGGCTTCAACCACGCCTAGGCCGCCTGGGGTGAGCGGGAGCTGTCCCAGCAGCTGCGCGGCACTGTAGGCCAACAGCGCCACGTACATCGGCGGCCGGGAGCTTACGGCCAGCAGCGCGGAGTACAAGCACAGGAAGTCGAAGATCCAGCGGCCGGCGGCGGTTGCCACCGCCTGCGGCCAGGAGCCGCCCAGCAGCTGGCGCAGGAGGTCGCGTTCGGCGAAGACGCGCTTGCTGAGCTCGTCACTCGCTGCTTGACGGCGCCGCAGCAAGTGCTGAAGCGCGCCCAGCACGCGCGCCAGTGTTCTGAGCACCGAATCGTTGAACAGGAGCAGCGCCCCTACCGCGAACAGGATGAGGAACACAGCCAGCCCGACGGCGGCGGTCTGGAGCAGGCCGTTCGGTATGTGCCGGCCGAGCAAGACAGCCGGGAGCGCCAGCAGCGGCAGCCCGGCGAGAGCAGCGAGCAGCACCAGCCCGCCCGCGGTCAGGCCCGTGCCGATCGTTGTGGCCGGCACGCCGGCCTTGACGAGCATCTGCGCCTGCAGCGCCGCGGCCGCGGCCGCCCCTCCAGGGACGACTTTGCTGAAGGCCGTGCCCGCGAGCTGCGAGCTGACAGTCGGGAACCACGGGGGCCGTTGCAGGACGAGCCGCTGTAGGGCGCACATGCACCAGATGCCCGCAGCAGAGGTCGCGATCACGGCGATCCACCAGCCCGGATCAACGTCGGTGAGTCGTTTGTAAGCGCCGAGCACCTCGAGCACGGCCGGCGCCACTCCGTACAGCACGACCGCGGCGAGGAATAGCGCGAGAAGCCTCTTGACAACCGCTCGGACGGCTGGCCGCGACCATCCCGGGCGGCTTTCGGAGAAGCCCGTTGGCCGTCCGGGCTCCGCGGCCGTCACAGATGAGCGTCGCTTGCCAACAGTCGTGTGAGACTCCCGACCCGGCATGATCTCGGCCTCGCGCTCCGGCATGCTGCAGCCGGCTCGCCGCGGGCACCGATGATCGTAAACGGCCCACCGGTGCCCGGCGCCGGCGGTTGGTCCGCCAGCGTCCCGCTGTGGTCCGGCCTTCGGGTGGCCTCGGCTTCTGAGGTTGTCCCGTCCGGCGTGGAACTTCGGTGACGACGGTCCGGGTGTGATCGTTACACAGTGACTGCGATGGCGGCCTCCTGGGTTGGCGTGGGGTTGGTCGGCGGGAGGTGGAGTCGGCGTTCGATCGCGACTGCGAGCTGCGGC
>JAFAZZ010000477.1 GCA_019239375.1 Solirubrobacterales bacterium
GGCGCCGCCGTTGTGCGCGAACGTGTGGGGCACGGCGTGGAAGACCCCCAGGAACTGAACCGTCCCCGTGTGCCGGAACAGGATGAAGGTGGCGAGGACTAACCCCACGTCGCCCACCACGTTGATCACGAATGCCTTGATGCCGGCGCGGGTCGCGGTCCTGCGCCGATACCAGTAGGAGATCAGCAGATACGACGCCGCTCCCACGAATGCCCAGCCGACGATCAGCAGCAGGAAGTTGCCCGCCAGCACGAGCAGCAGCATCGAGAACACGAAGTAGTTCAGGTAGCTGAAGTACCGCGAGAATCCGCGATCGAGCGTCATGTAAGTGACCGAGTACAGGTGGATCAGCGCCGAGACCCCCGAGACGACGAGGATCATGAACACGGACAGCGGATCGACGAGGATCTGGAGCTTGGCGTCGACGCCGGCCGATACGTCGTAGTTCCACAGGGTCGAGGTCAGCGTCCGGTGGTCGGGGGTGAACCCGCGCAGCTTGATGAACGTGATCACCGAGAACACGAACGACAGCGCGATGGCCAGCGTGGCCAGCCAGCCAGCGCTCCGCCCGGGCCAGATCCTGTAGCCGGTCGCGATCAGGATCGACCCGGCCAGAGGGCACAGCAGCACGAGCCAGGCGGCGGTGGTGGCGGACATCAGCCCTGCAGTTCGTTGAGCTCGTCGACGTCGATCGGCAGGCGCCGGCGGTAGATGGCGACGACCAGCCCAAGCCCGACCGTCACCTCACAGGCGGCCACCACCATCACGATCAGCGCGAAGATCTGCCCGTCCTCTGAGCCCCACATGCGGGCGAACGCCACCAGGGCCAGGTTCGCACCGTTCAGCATCAGCTCGAGGCAGAGCAGGATCACCAGCGGGTTTCGACGGGTGAGCACGCCGCCGGCGCCGATGCAGAAGATCACGGCCGAGACAGCCAGAAACCAGCCGATGTTCATGAACGGTGCCTTCGCCAGTCAGGACTGAGTGGAGGTGCGGCGATCACCACTCACCCTGCTGCTGGGTGGCGTCGCCCGTTGTAGTCCCCACGGGCTCGACCTCGGGTTTGAGCGGCTCCTCGCCGCCGGCCGGCCGCAGCCCCGCCGCCTCGGCCATCGTGCCCGTATACGCCGGCCGCGGCGCCTCGACCCTGTACGCGGCCTGCTCGTCGGGCTCGAGGCCGCGCCGGCGCCGGGCGAGCACCACCGCGCCAATCGCCGCCACCAGCAGCAGGATCGAGGCCAGCTCGAACGGAAACAGGTACTTGGTCAGGAACAGCGTGCCGATGTGCTTCGGCGTGCCGAAGCCGGAAATGTACGGCGCGCCCCTGGAATTCACGCCTTTCAGCCCGGCCCCGAGCATCGCGATGCACAGCTCGATGGCCAGCGCGAGCGCGAACAGCGGCCCGAGCACCCTCAGCACGGCGCCGCTGGCCAGCTGCTCGCCCCCGCCCACGTAGGCGACCACGAACACGTACAGAACCATCACGGCGCCGGCGTAGACCACGACCTGCGCCGCGGCGACGAACTCGGCGCGCAGGAGCAGGAAAAGGGCGGCGAGAGAGACCAGGTGGAAGGCGAGGGCGAGCACGCTGTAGAACGGGTTGCGCATCATCACCACGCCGATGGCACCCGAGATCGCCCCGATGGCCGCGATGAAGAACAGGACCGCGCTCATCGCGGCCTCACTCCCCCTCCCGGCGGAGCGGGGTGCGCTCGATCGCCTCGGCCAGCAGCATCTCCTTGGTGAAGATCAGGTCCGAGCGCGTGTAGTCAGACAGCTCGTAGTCGTGCCCCATGGTGATCGCGTCGAACGGACACGCCACCTCGCAGTAGCCGCAGAAGATGCACCGGCTCAGGTTGATCTCATACACCGCGGCGTAGCGTTCGCCCGCCGAGATGCGGTTCTCCGGCGTGTTCTCCGCCGCCACCACGCGAATGCAGTCGGCCGGGCACGCGGCGGCGCACAGCGAGCAGCCCACGCACTTCTCGAGGCCGGTGTCCTCGAAGCGGTTGAGCCGGTGGCGACCGCGAAAGCGCGGATAGACCGGCGTCTTCTCCTCGGGGTATTGGATGGTTACGGGGCCTTCGACGATCCGGGCGAAGGTGGTCTTCAAGCCTCGCAGCGTCTCGCCGAACACGCGGTAGGC
>JAFAZZ010000141.1 GCA_019239375.1 Solirubrobacterales bacterium
TCAGCGCAACCGCTGGGTGGCCGCCCGCGAAGGCCGCCGGTTCAAGGCGCCGGCGCGGGGGACCGAGATCACCGCGGCGGGCAAGCGGGTGATCGTGGTGGGCGGCGGCGACACGGGGATGGACTGCATCTCGAACTCGCACCGCGAGGGCGCGCGGACCGTGGTCATGCTCGACGTGTACGCGGCGCTCCCGACGGACGGCCGCGACCCTCGCCATCCTTGGCCCCTCCCGCCCAAGCGGACGCTCACGACGTACGCGCTCGACGAGGGAGGCAGCCGGCGCTGGGGGAACGAGGTCACCGGCTTCGGCGGACGCGACGGCCGGGTCAGCCACGTGTACGCGCGGCAGGTCACCGGGAGCTCCTCGCGGGACCTGACGCCGGTGCCGGGGAGCGAGTTCGTGCTCGAGGCCGACCTGGTGCTGATCGCGATCGGGTTCTCGGGTCCGGAGCGCGCGGGGCTGGTCGAGCAGCTGGAGCTGGAGCTCGACCGGCGGGGCAACATCCGCACCGAACAGACCTACCGCACCTCCACGCCCGGCGTCTACGCCTGCGGCGATGCGCGGATCGGCCAGTCGCTGGTGGTGACCGCGATCGCCGAGGGACGCAAGTGCGCGCGGGTGGTCAATCGGGACCTGGGCGGGAGCCCGATGGACGCCGATCGGGAGATGCTGGCCATCGGCGCCTGGAGCGGAGAGGCGGATCGGACGCTGCGCCACGAGGCCGAGGCGGCGGGGACGGTCCGTGCGGGGGAGGAGTTCTTCACCGGACCCGGCGCCCAGGCACGGTGAGTGCTCCACCCGGCGGCGGTTGTAAAACAACCGCGGGCACGCCCCATGTTTTACTCGACCTGAGCAGGGGAATGGTAAGCTCATTCCCACGGATTCGCGTGGTGGCGCGGCCTGCGGACTGAATTAGGTTTAGAGAAAGCTTGGGACGGGGAAACTCGCCCCTGTCGGTCAGGGAACTGCGCCCCCACTTCCCTGACTCTCCGGGGGGCTCAGATGGATCTGGGTCCCCCGGGCCTTTTAACGGTCCGTGGCCGAGTAATACCGTGGGTCGGTCCATGGCCGAGTAAGACCGTGGGCTCATAATTGGTACATGCCAGCGCTCGCGGCAGCGGCGGTCTCGGCGGGCGCCCACCACTCCTCGATCGCATCCACGGTCGACAGTCTCATCTCGTCGATCGAGACGTTCTTCTCGCAGCTGGCCAGTCTGAGCTGGGGCGCACTGCTCCTTGGCCTGGCTCTGTACGGGCTGTACCTGCTGCTGCGCTCACGGGCGCTGTTCGGTGCGCTGCGCGCGGCGTACCCGGGCGTTCAGATCCGCTGGCGCGACGTGTGGGGCGCGTACATGGTCGGCTACGCCATCAACAACGTGTTCCCGCTCGGTGGCGGAAGCGTGGCCCAGCTGTTCCTGACGCGGATGGCGATTGCGCCGAGCAGCTACCCGACCGTCGCCGCGGCGCTGAGCACGGGCGTGATCTTTGACTGGTTCATGGGGTTGCTCATCATGTGCTTCGCGTTCACGCAGGGCGTGTTCCCCAAGCCTCCGGACTTCTCGAAGGTTCCCGCCTTCGACATCAGCTTCTTCGCCTCCAACATGCGCTTTACGCTGTTCTTGCTGACGGTGGCGGGCGTGGTCTTCCTGGCCGCCTTCGCGCTGCTCTCAGCGCGGGTCAAGGCGTTCTGGGCGCGCGTGCGGCAGGGGTTCACGATCCTGCGCGACTTCCCGCGCTACCGACGCGAGATGGCGAGCTGGCAGTTCGCGAGCTGGGTGGCGCGGTTCGCCGCTTACTGGGCGCTGCTCGATGCCTTCCACATCGGAGGGTCGGTGCGCAACACGTTGCTCGTCCTCGCCGTGCAGGTGGTGGCGTCGGTCTTCCCGTTCACGCCCGGGGGCGCCGGGGTTCAGCAGGCGCTGCTGGTGACGATCTTCGCCGGGAGCGGCTTCGTCGCGTCGTTCTCGGTCGGGCAGCAGATCGCCACCGCGGCGCTGACCACGGTGTGTGGGTTCGCCGCCCTCGTGCTCATCTTCCGCTTCCGGAGCTTCCGCGAGGTGATCGAGCGGGGGAAGGCCGACCGCCGGGGGGACGCCGGGGCTGCCGAAGTGGCGGTGGAGCGAGGCGAGGACGTGCCGGCGCGCGCCTGAGGAGACCGACGCGCCCCCTATCCGTGCCCTGCGCTACGGTCGGGCCGTGATTTCCAGCGGAGACGAAACGATCTTCGCCGGCGCGGGGGCGGCGGGACTCGATCGCTCGGCGGCTGGCGCGATGCTCCGCCTGGTCATCACGGGATCGGTGGACGATGGCAAGAGCACGCTGATCGGCCGGCTCCTGTACGACACCAAGCAGATCCTCGTCGACCAGCTCGAGGCGCTGCGCACCGCGTCCGAGCGGCGCAACGGCGGGCGCGGGCTCGATCTCTCGCTGCTCACCGACGGACTCCGGGCCGAACGCGAGCAAGGCATCACGATCGATGTCGCCTACCGGTACTTCCAGACGCCGCACCGCAAGTTCATCATCGCCGACACGCCGGGCCACGAGCGCTACACGCGCAACATGGTCACCGGCGCCTCGACGGGCGACCTCGCGGTGATCCTGATCGACGCGCGCAAGGGAGTGGTCGAGCAGACGCGCCGCCACGCGTTCATCGCCTCGCTGCTCGGGATCAGGCACCTCGTGGTGTGCGTCAACAAGATGGACCTGGTCGAGTACGCCCAGGCGAGGTTCGAGCAGGTCGAGCGGGAGTTCCGCGAATTCTGTGCCCGCCTGGAGACGACCGACGTGACGTTCATCCCGATCGCGGCGGTCAGCGGCGAGAATGTGGTCGACCGCTCGCAGCACATGGGCTGGTATCAGGGGCCGGCGCTGCTCTACCACCTCGAGCACGTCCACATCGCCTCGGACCGCAACCTGATCGACTGCCGGTTTCCCGTGCAGTGGGTGATCAGGCCGGGGCAGGTTGCGGGCCAGGGAGTGGGGCCGACGCAGTGGCCAGGCGCGGGGCTGGGCGCGGAGCGAGGCCGGGGTAACGGCCATCGCCACTACCGAGCGTACGCGGGGCAGATTGCCGCCGGGGTGTTCCGGCCCGGCGAGCCCGTGCTCGTGCTTCCCTCGGGAGAGGAGACGCGGATCGCGTCGGTGGAGAGCTTCGACGGGTCGCTTCCCGAGGCCTGCGCCCCGATGTCGATCGCGCTGCGGCTCGAGGACGACCTCGACGTCTCACGCGGGGACATGATCTGCCGCCCGCACAACCGGCCCACCGTCGACAGCCACATCGAGGCGATCGTGTGCTGGATGGCGGACGAGCCGGTTGTGAAGGGCCGCGTGTACGCGATCAAGCACACCACACGCTCGGCGCGCGCCGCGGTGGAAGAGGTGCGCTACCGGATCGACGTCAACACGCTGCATCGGGACGAGAACGCGCGCGAGCTCGCCCTGAACGACATCGGCCGCATGAGGCTCCGCACGACCGTGCCGTTGATCTTCGATGAGTACCGGCGCAACCGCACCACCGGGAGCTTCATCCTGATCGACGAGGCGACCAACGGCACGGTGGGGGCGGGGATGATCATCGAGGCGCATATGGAGCCGGTTTCGGCTGAGCGGCCAGAGGTCACGTGGGACGCAAGGCGGCTCGCGCGTGCCGGGCGCTGGGCGCTGCTCGGCCAGCGCGGCGCCACCGTGTGGCTGACCGGGCTGCCAGCGTCCGGCAAGTCGACGATCGCCGGGGCTCTGGAGGAGCGCCTGGCCCGGGACGGCTACCGCGCCTACCGGCTGGACGGGGACAACCTGCGGTATGGGCTGAACAGCGATCTGGGGTTCGAGCCGGGCGACCGCGCGGAGAACATCCGGCGGGTGGCCCATGTGGCCAGCCTGTTTGCCGACGCGGGCACGATCGCGATCGTCAGCGTGATCAGCCCGTACGCAGTGGACCGCCAGCTGGCGCGCAGCATCCATGATCGGGGCGAGCTGGAATTCCTCGAGGTGTTCGTCGACACCCCGCTCGAGGAGTGCGAGCGCCGGGACCCCAAGGGCCTCTACGCGCGGGCGCGAGGCGGCAAGCTCCGTGGCTTCACCGGCGTCGACGCGCCGTATGAAGCGCCGCGGGACGCCGACGTGGAGCTTCGGCCGTGTGAGGAGCCGATCGAGGAGCTGATCGAGCGGCTTGTGGCTGCGCTGCGGGCGCGCGGCGTGGTGTAGGTGCGCTCGGCCGGCGATCGGCCGGGTCCTGGCGTAGAGCGGTCAGCCCGCGATCGGCCCTAGCGCCGGCGTGCGGCCATACGTGCTGAACGCCCTGAAGCGCGAGAACAGCCGGTGTGTGGGCCCGTGGAAGTCCGAGGAGCCAGTGCTCAGCAGGTTGAGCTCGGCGCAGCGATCGGCCAGGAGCTCGGCCTGCTCGCGGGTGTGGGTGGCATAGAAGCATTCGACGCCGTCCAGGCCCGAGCCGCGGAAGCGGTCGATCGCCTCGCACACCTCGTCGGCCGCCTTGACGTCCCAGAACGGATGAGCCCAGACGGCGAGGCCGCCGGCGCCATGAATCGTTTCGATGGACTCGCCGACGGTGGGCTTGGTCCGGGGCCGGAAGGCGGGTCGGCCGTCGATCAGGTAGGCCTCGAGGAAGGCCGAGCGCTCGGCCAGCGCCTCGGACTCGAGGCGCTCGCGGTTGGCCGGATGGCCGACGACGGCGTCAGCCAGGTGCGGGCGGCCGATCGGCTTACCCTCGGCCCGGCGGCTGGCCAGCTCGGTCTCGTCGAGTTCATAGCCGAGCTCGCGCAGGGCATCGGCCATCGCGTCGGCCCGGTGCTCGCGGTCCTGGCGCCAGGCGGCGAGGCGCTCGCGGAGCCCGGAGTGGCGCTCGTCGACCAGATAGCCGAGCACGTGCAGGTCCTGGCGGTCGCCATCCACGGAGGAGATCTCGACCGCGGGGACCAGCCTGATCCTTAGCGCGGCGGCGGCCTGCGCGGCGGCGGCCACGCCGTCCACGGTGTCGTGGTCGCTCAGCGCGAGCAACTCGACCCCCGCCTCGGCGGCCGCACCCACCACACCCCGCGGGTCGAGCGAGCCGTCGGAGTGCAGCGAGTGGCTCTGCAGATCAAAGGTCGGCGAGTCGGCGCTCAAGCGCCGAGAGGGTAGTGGCTGCCGACGCGTGGCGCGCTCCGCAAGCTCGTCCGCACGCATACCAGGAGCGGCACGCGGCTCAGGCGAGCTGAGCACTACGCTGAGGGGCGTGCCGACCTTCTGCCGCCACAACCGCCTGATTCAGAACTGCCCGATCTGCTCGCGCGAGCAGGCGATCGAGCTGCGCCCGATCGTCACCTCGAGCGCGCCGCGCACCGGTCAGCCACGCCCGAGCACGTCGCCGCCGCGCCGAGCGCGTCCCGCCGCGACGCCGCGCGCGGGCGGCGGAGGCGGACTGACCGTGCGGCGCGTGGCCCGCGGCTCGGAGGACGGATACCGCCACTCGCTGGTGGTCGGCCTGAAGTCGAGCGTGGACGCGCGGCGCCTAGCCGAGGAGATCGCGTTCGCCGACCACCGGCTGAGGGTGCTCGAGCACGGGCCGCCGGGCCTCTACGCCGAGGTGGCTGACACAGGCGCTGATCTGGAGGAGCGCACGTGGCTGGCGTTCATGATCGCCTACCTGGGACCGCTCGAGGCCGAGGACCCGTTCGCCGAGATCGCGCGCGTGCGGACGTCCTGGGCGTCCGGAGAATCGCCGGACCTGGAGGGGGTCATCACCGGGCTGCGGACCGCGCATGACCCCGCGCGCGGCTCGCGTACGCTCGAGGCCTACCGGACGTGGGCTGGCCGGGCCGGCTCCCAGGCCGCCGCCTTCACGGGGGAAGCCGGCTGGACGCCCGAGCGCCGTTTCGCCCGCGCCTTCGAGCGGCTCGCGCTGCCGGGCCTGCACCGGGACGCCCGGTTCGATCTCCTGGTCAGCCTGGGACGGCTCGGGGTCTACGGCCTACGGGCGGCGTCGCTGGCGCTTGGGGGCGTCAACGACGTCACCGTCGGGGCCAAGCGGGCGTTCGGGATCGGGGATCCGCTCCTGCTCGAGCGGCGAGCTTCGGACCTGGCCGTCGCCTGCGGAATCCCGCTCGAGGCGCTCGATCTCGCTCTGCACAACTGGCAGCGGGGCGCGCGGGCCACGATCGGGCTGGGCGCCGACTCCTCGGCCGAGCCAGAGGTGGCGGACAGAGTGCAAACCGCTCTCGGTTTGTGAAAAGAAGGTAGGCTTCCGGCCGTCGTCTGGCGACTGTCCCTATCTGCGATGCGTCGCACGATCACTGCGCTCTCGCTCCTCGCCGCCGCGGCCGTCTGCGTACTGGCCATAGCCGGCTCGGCGGGCGCCGCGCCGCGCATCGTGTGCCCGGTGTCGAATGCGCACATCGTGCCGTGCTGCCCGCTTCCGCCGCAGCCCGCTGAGGGCAGCAGCTCCGGCGCCCAGCCGATTTGTTGCCCCGCGGCGTGCTGCGCCACTGCGAGCACCCCCTGCTGTGCGCCCACTGCGTGCTGCCCGTCGGGCGGCTGCTGCCCAACCCCGTGCATCACCGGCAGCTTGACCATCGCCTCCGCGCCGAATCCCTCGACCGCCGGGCGCAAGGTGGTGATCTCGGGCGCCTTCGCCGGCAACCCGGCGTCGGGCGCCCAGGTCGTGTTGTGGGGCAAACTCGCCGGCCACGCGGGCTTCCAGAAGGTGACCCAGACCACCACCGACAGCTCTGGGCGCTACACGTTCACGATGCCGCGCGGGACGGTGATGACCGATCAGGCGTGGTACGTGGTCTCGAACGGCGTGCACAGCGCGACCCTGCAGCAACACGTTGACGCGCTGGTCGGCCTGTCCTGCACGACGCCCGCAGTGACCGTCGGCCAGGCCGTCCGCCTGCGGGGCCACGTCACGCCGTCTCACGCCGGGGCGACCGTGCTGATCGAGCAGCGCCAGGGGGGAGCTTGGCGGATGATGGCGTGGGCGAAGCTCAGCCGTACCTCGAGCTACTCGATCTCGCACCGCTTCGCGCAGCGCGGCAGCATCCGGTTGAGAGCGGAGCTGCCCGGCGACGCGCGCAACGACAAGTCGGTCTCGTCGGCCTTCACGTTGACCGTCAAGCCGTAGCCGGCGCGCGCCTTCACGTTGACGTCAAGCCGTTATTCGGCGCGCGCCTTCACGTTGACGTCAAGCCGTTAGTCGGCGAGAGCCGACAGGCGCCTGCGCCGGCTCGCAGCCGATACGTCCGGTCCACCGCCTACCGTCTGCGGCGTTCGCATCGCCGACCGGAGCCGCAATGTCACTCTGCTTCATCGAACCGCAGGACGCCATCCGCGTGATCGCCGAGTCGGTGGGGCGCGAGGCGCGCCGTCAGATCCTCGGCGAAGTGGTGCGGGCCTGGGTGGACGAGATCCCGGAGTCCGAGCTCGAGTCGCACTATGCCAAGGCGCTCGCCGACCTCGACGAGCACGACCTGTCGCTGCTCGCGGCCTGGCATGCGTCGCTCGAGGTGGGGCATCCGCTGCCCAACCGCGAGTTCCTGGTCAACGTGTTCCCCTCGCTCGGCGAGCATCGGCGCGAAGCGCTCAAGATCGCCGCCGGCTTTCGCGGCGAGGAGGCGTTCGAGGCCGGTGTGGGCGAGGATCAGGCGTTCGACACGGTGCTGCCGTGGCTGTCCGAGGCGCGGCGTATCGAGTTGGCCAAGGAATGCCTCGAGCTGTACTGCTGGGACCGCCTCGGCGCCGACAACTAACCGCCCCCCGCGGGTGCGGAGGCGCGCGGACACTAATCCGCCGCGGCCACCGGCCGCTCGGCCGCGGGCTCGTCTAGCGCGTGCGAGAGGTGAGTCTCGACGTCGAGCTCGAACCACACACAGAAGCCGTCGGGGCCCTCGCCGGCCCGGCGGCTCGTTCCCCACCGGCTCGAGAGGCCGTCGACCACGATCAGCCCGTGGCCGCCCGCCTCCCGGGGCCGCGGGCGCAGGCTGCTCGCGTCGAAACCCGATCCGGCGTCGCTGACCTCCACGCGCACGCGGTTGGCGTAGGTGGTCATCCGCAACCCCACCGAGCCGCCGACGCCCGGATCGGGGTGGATCACCGCATTGGTGACCACTTCGGAGATCAGCAGCGTGAGCGTGGCCTGGTCGGAGTCGCCGACGCGGCCGGCGAGTGCCTCGCGCAGCTCGGAGCGAGCGCGTGCGGGCGCGGTCGGCGCCCGAGGCAGCTCCAGCTCGACGCGCTCGATGAAGGGAGTGGCCGCAGCTGCGTCGGTGGCGCGCGGGGCCAGCGGCAGGCGGTCACCAAGTCCGGCGATCTGGAGCAGGTCTGTCACCGACGCGGCCGCCGGCACGACCGTCAGCGCGATGCCGTGCTCGCCGGCGCTCCGCTCGACCATGATGATCGCCCGCATGCCGGCGGAGTCGATGAACGACAGCCCGGCGAAGTCCAGAACGACCTCGCCGGTGGCGCCCTGAGCCGCGACTCGCTCGAACGCCGACACCAGCTCGCCGCACGTCGCACCGTCGAGCTCTCCATCCAGCTTGATGGTGGGTCGGGATCCTGTCTTGAACGTCTCGATCCGGAAGTTGGGCAGCGTCGCCACGTGACCGCTCCTGTCAGGACACCGGAAGCGTACGGTCTCGGGCCACACGGTGTCCCGCGGGAAGGGCGCCGGCCGGCGAGACCGGCCGCAGGGCAAGGGCTGCGGTGTCATCGGCCTGAGCGCCAACCTGGAATCGCTCGAGCGCGGCGTCGAGCTCGGAG
>JAFAZZ010000235.1 GCA_019239375.1 Solirubrobacterales bacterium
AGGAAGGTCAGCGGCAGCACGATGAACTGCACCGCGCCGATCAGCGCCTCCTCCTGGCGCATGATCAGGGCGAAGCCGTTGGATAGCGCCCCGAAGGTGGCGCCCAGCAACGCGGAGACGGCAAACAGAGCAGCCACGCCCCCCACCCCGCCCGGGAACGAAGCCCCCACGATCAGCGCCAGCACCACGATGATCAGCGATTGGATCACGACGACCACCGCCTCCTTCAGGATCCGCCCGGCGATCAGCGCCTCGCGGCGCACCGGCGAGACCAAGAAGCGCGCGGTCACGCCCCGATCCAGGTCCTCGATCAGCGCCATCCCGCTCCAGGCAGAGTTGAACATCGCGGTCATGACCACCACGCCGGGGGCCAGGAACGCGATGTAAGAGTGGGCATGGAAGCCCGGGATCTCGATCACCCGCTTGAACAGCGCACCGAACAAGAGCAGCCAGATGACCGGCTGCACGAGGGTGACCGCCACGAACCAGGGCTGGCGCCACAGTTCGCGCAGGTGGCGCAGCGTCATGCACAGCGTGTGCCTGATCAGGGTCATCGAGGCACCCCCGCCTCGGCCTCGGCCGCATCGAACGTGCGGCCGGCGTACTTGAGATAGACGTCATCGAGCGAGGGCCGGGCCACCCGCACGGAGGACACGGCAACGCCGTGGGCCTCCAGCGCCTGGAGCACGAGCGGCACGGCCCGGCCGCCATCATCGGCGCGAGCCCGCAACGTCTTGCCGTCGACGGTCACGTCGCGAACTGCCTCCAGAGCGCTCAGCGCGCGACTGGCCCTGCCGTTGTACTCGGCCTCCAGGTCGACGTGGATCGCGTCGCCACGCAGCTCGCGCTTGAGCTCCTCCGGAGTGCCCTCGGCCACCACCTTGCCGCGATCGACGATCGCCACGCGCTCAGCCAGCCGGTCCGCCTCCTCCAGGTAGTGCGTGGTGAGCAGCACGGTCTTGCCGCGCTCGCGCGCCAGCTTCGCGATCTCGGACCACATGTCCGCCCGAACCTCCGGATCGAGGCCGGTGGTCGGCTCGTCGAGGAAGAGCACCGCCGGGTCGTGCACGAGCGCCATGGCGATGTCCAGCCTGCGCCGCATGCCGCCGCTGTAGCCCCGGGCGATGCGATCGGCAGCATCGATCACCCCAAACCGCTCGAGCAGCTCCTGAGCGCGCTCCTCGATGGCCCGCCCCCGGATACCGTGGATCTGGCCCTGCAGCCGTAGGTTCTCCCGGCCGGTGGCCTGGATGTCGACCCCCGACCCCTGCGCGACCACGCCGATCGTTCGGCGCACTCGGTCAGGCTCGGCGATCACGTCGAGTCCACCCACGGTGGCGCGACCCGCGTCCGGCTGCGTGAGTGTCGTGAGGAGCTTCACGGCAGTCGATTTGCCGGCCCCGTTCGGCCCCAGCAGGGCGAACACCGTACCCGGGGCCACCGCAAACGACAGCCCGTCGAGCGCCGTCACTCGCTTCGGATACGTCTTGACGAGACTCTCTGCCTCGACTGCCTTCTCCACGCCTATACCTTTCGCCACGCCTACACCTCCAAGCTAAGATTCACTTATTCTCCATGCATCTTAGTAACTAAGAAATTTAGATGTCAAGAGAACTTTCAGGAGAACTCCCGAAAACGCGTGAGGAGCTGTACACGGCGCTCGGGGGCGAGGTTCGAGCCAACCAGCGAGCCACCGATGTGGTTGACGAGCTGATCTGCCAGCTCCTCGGGATCAACCGGACCGACGCACGCTGCCTGGACATCCTCGAGCAATACGGGAGCATGAGCGCGGGCGAGTTGGCCGGCGCCAGCCGGTTGACCACCGGCGCGATCACCGCCGTGATCGACCGCCTGGAGCGCGCCGCCCTGGCCCGGCGCGTGCCCCACCCGACCGACCGCCGGCGGGTGCTCGTCGAACCGACACCGGAGGCCTACGCGGCCGCACTCGAGCTGATGGTCGAGCCGATGATCGCGCTGTGGCGCCCGCTCGGCGACCGCTACACCGATGACGAACTGCGGCTGTTCATCGACTTCACCCGCCAGGGACGCGAGATCCAGGAGCGCCACGCGGAGTGGCTCCGGATCCGCTTGCGCGAGCGAGGTTCGCGCAGCGCCTAGAACGAGCGGACGTCGGCACCTTGGGGTTCGAAGCGGCCGCGCATCACGGTCGCCCAGCCATCGGTTTCGCGCCGCAAGGCTTCGAGCAGCGGCCCGGTCTGCTCGTAGGTGCACCACACGAGCACGGTCGGTCCCGCGCCCGAGATCGTGGCGCCGAGCGCGCCCAGGCCGCGCGCGCGGGCGAGCAGATCGACCGAGCGGGGATAGAGATGTGCCCGCTGCGGCTGGTGCAGGCGATCCTGAAGGCCGGCCGCGATCAGGTCCCAGTCCGCCGTGGCCAGCCCCAACATGAGCATCGAGGCGTGGGCGACGTTGAACACGGCATCGTCCCTCGGGACGCTCGCCGGCAGGGCGGCGCGGGCTCGATCCGTATGCACCGCCTCGTTCGGGACGACGAGCACCGCCTCGAGCCCCATCGGCGGCTCGAATCGGTGCGCCCGGCCGTGGTCGCAGACCACGAACCCCCCCTCGAGCGCGGCGGCGACGTTGTCGAGGTGGCCTTCGAGCTCGGCGGCGATGCCGAGCACGTCGGCGTCGAGCTCAAACAGGTGGTCGGCCGCGGCCAGCCCGGCCACGACCGCCGCCGCGCTCGAGCCGAGGCCGCCCGACAGCGGGATGTTCGAGGTGATCGTGAACTCGAAGCCGTCGGCGGGATGGAGGCGCTCGAACGCCCGTACCACGAGGTTGTCGCGGTCACGCCGTACCGCTAGATCGGTGTGCACGGCGAACGCGCCCGTCTCGCAGACCTCGAGCTCGAGGTGCAGCGCGAGCGCGGCGGCCAGCACGTCGAAACCCGGTCCCAGGTTGGCCGAGGAGGCGGGGACGCGGACCAGGCGCCGGCGGGCCAGGGTCATCGCGATCGGCCCCCCGGTAAGCAGCGCTCCGGCGATCGACGCCCCGGCGAGCAGCGCGCCGGCGATCGACGCCCCGCCGAGCAGCGCGCCGGCGATCCACGCCCCGGGGAGCAGGCCCCCGGCGAGCGGCGCCTGCGGGGTGTGCTGAATTTTCCTCCGTATATGGGGAAAATTCGCCACGCCCCCCACGCGGCCGCGCCCATTCGCCACGCCCCCCACGTGACCGCGCTCATTCGCCACGCCCCCCACGCGGCCGCGCTCATTCGCCATGCCCCCCACGTGACCGCGCCCATTCGCCACCGCCCCCGCGCCCCCGCGGTCATTCCAGTACCGCGCGCTCGATCGCAGCGAGCTCCGGATCGCACGGCACCACCGCGCCGGCGTGCTCGAGCGCGGTTTGCGGATCCTTCAGGCCGTGCCCGGTCAGCACGCACACGACACGATGCACGTCCTCGCCGGCGCCGTGGACGAGCAGCCCAGCCACGCTGGCGGCCGAGGCAGGCTCGCAGAACACGCCTTCGCTGGCGGCCAGGAGCCGGTAGGCGGCGAGGATCTCCGCGTCGGTCACGGCCCTGACTGCGCCCCCACTCGAGGTCATGGCGTCCATGGCCTCCTCCCACCGGGCTGGGTTGCCGATCCGGATCGCGCTCGCGATTGTCTCCGGATGCTCAACCGGCCGGCCGTGCACGAGCGGAGCCGCGCCGGCCGCCTGGAAGCCGAGCATGCGCGGCTCGAGTCCGGCCTCGCGAAAGCCCTTCCAGTAGGCGGTGATGTTGCCGGCGTTGCCGACCGGGATGCACAGCGCGTCAAGCTCGCCGGCGAGCGCCTCGGCGATCTCGAACGCGGCGGTCTTCTGACCCTCGATCCGGTACTCGTTGACCGAGTTGACCAGCGAGATCGGGTGGCGGCTGACGACCTCGCGGACCAGCTTCAGCGCCTCATCGAAGTTGCCCCGCAGCGCCACCACGCGAGCGCCGTGCATGAGCGCCTGCGCCAGCTTGCCGGTGGCAATCTTGCCCTCGGGCACGATCACCGCGCCTCGCAGGCCTGCCTTGGCCGAGTACGCGGCGGCCGACGCCGCGGTGTTGCCCGTCGAGGCGCAGATCACGGCCCTGGCGCCTTCACGCACCGCGGCCGACACGGCGCAGGTCATGCCCCGGTCCTTGAACGAGCCGGTCGGATTGGCCCCCTCGAGCTTCAGCCACACCTCGAGGCCGGCCTTTTCGGACAGCCGCTCGGCAAGGACGAGCGGGGTCGATCCCTCCTGCAAGCTGACGACCGGATCGCCCGGCGCGAACGGCAAGCGTTCCCGGTAGCGCTCGATGATCCCCGGCATGGTCACGGGAGAATGTCAGAGCGGACGGGCCCGCTACGGCGCCGGCGGTCGACGCGCGTCGCGGGTTACCGCGCCACGTCGAGCACGATCTTGCCGGTCGCG
>JAFAZZ010000282.1 GCA_019239375.1 Solirubrobacterales bacterium
CTCCCCCGGCGAGAGGAGCGAGTGCTAGCTCGATTTGGCTAGCGCCGAGCGGTCCGCTCGACGAAAGCGATGACCCGCTCGCCGAGACCGGCGAGATCGCAACGCCACGGCGGCAACCGTGAGGTCGCGCTACTCCTTCCGCGGGGAGCAGTCGTCCGGAGCCGCGGCTACTGCTTCCAGAGCAAGGAATCGCGAGCGGGCAGTGCTGCTGCCGTGGCGAACCAGTAGTCAGATGTCCGACAGAAGCAATAGCGCGGCTTCCGACCTCGACCTCGGACGGTTCGACTTGCGAATCATCCCGGCCATGCAGTCGTCCGACCGCCCGCGGCACGACGGCTGAGTGCGTGGCGTTGCGATCGTACGGCGCCTACGAACACCGGAAGACTCCTTGTCGCCGAAGACGTCACGCGAAACGGGACTGGTCGGACGCCGAGAGCAATCGCCCAGATCCGCCGCGGCTCGGAATCCCGCACTCTATCCTTCCCTCGCGCCGCGGCCAGCGAGCGACGACCGGGTCACCGTGGCACGCCGTGCTCGCCCGCTCCGAGCGCCGCGGCAACAGCCCCCGTGCCGCCGCCCACGAGCTTTCCCACGAGCGGGCCGAGGAGCATCGTGGACACTGACTCAGCAAGCCCGGGTGCGTTGTCGAGAAACCAGCGGTAGACACGCGCGAGCCGGCCCGGCTCGGGCTGATCGGCGGCGACGGTCGCAGACTGAAGCTCGCTTATTTGGGTCAACGCCTCGTTCCTTACCTCGAGGGGGACGCGAACCGACACGAGGTCTCGCAAGGCGGCGAACTCGCCGATCAGTGTCTGGAGCTCGCGCGGCTCGAGCTGTGGACGGCTGCCGCTCCAATTTGCTGATCGAGCGTGATGTTCTCTCCCATCGCGATTTGGCTCGCCTGAAAGCTCCCCGAGAACGTGGCTTGATATTTCGGTTGTTCACTCATTCGTCAAGCCCCTTTGCTTGATCACTGGATGATGGTCGTCGTGGTCGTACTCGTGGTGACCGTTGTGCTGGTGCTCGTGGTGACGGTGGTCGACGTCGTCGTGGTGGTCGTCGTCGTTACGGTCGTGGAGGTCGATGTCGTCGTTGCGGGGACGGTTCGGGTCACCGTGGCACCCAGTCCGGTCACGCGCGTTGTCCCGGTCCCGGCGGCAGTGCTCGTGACAGTTCTGGGCCGCGAGGTGATGGGCGTGACGGCGCGTGTGACCGTTGCCGTTGGCGTGCTGCCACCCCCGGCGACGAGGACGCCGAGCCCGACGCCGGCGGCGGCGGCGGCGAGCACCAGCGCGGGGACGAACCCGAGGCGCTCGACCAGCTGGGCCACCGCGCGCTCCTCGCTTCGGTCCAGCGATCGCCGGAGACAGCGCGCGTATGCCGCCACCGCGGCGTCGACAGGCAGGCCAGCGAGCGCGACGGCCCGCGCGGTGGGTTCGAGATGCGGTTCGATGCCTCCGATCAGGATCGTTGAGTGCTCGACGGCGTCGAGCAGCGCAGTCGCGTCATCGGCGGAGAACTCGACATCGTCAAGCACGACGAGGACACGCAGCTGCCGCAAGTACTCGCGGATCCGCAGCGGCCCCGGCGCCCAGCGCGGCTTAGTGGTCCAGAAGACCTCAAACAGCCACTGCAACACATCCTCGACGGGCTGACCACCGACGCGGGCGTGCACAACCCCGTCCGCCCACGCCGCGCCGGGGGCACGCGCGACGTGCGCGAGCAGAGCCGTCTTACCGATTCCCGGTGGGCCGTAGAACTCCGTCGACTGGCCGCGAGCGAGGGCCTCGCGAATCATTTCCAGTTCACGCTCACGTCCCAGCGGCTCCGGACCCGCACGCGGAAGTCGCGTCTGCGGCCTCGGTTGCGGCTCCGGCATCAGCACCGCCCCCGCCGGAAGCACTTGGACGACGGTGCCCTCGTAGCGGTTCAGCGTGTTGTGCTCACCGACGACGACTTGACTATGCTCGAACTCCCCCGAGAACTCGACCGCTCGGGCACGCCCCCGAACCGACCTACCAAACACGTTCCGCAAGTACAGCGGTTACCGTCACGCAAGTCAAGGACGGTTCAGCACAGATTATGCCACATAGACTGTGCATACTGCCATTTCTGGTGCGGATGCAACTCCGCGACAACCACCGATCCGCAGGCGATCCGTGCGCGGTGGCTCGCTGCCGTCAGTGCGCCGGCCGTTGCGGTGGCTCAAACGATCAGGGTAATTGCGCGTCTCACCGTAAATCTTGCCGTCGCGAAAGCTCGACGATGACCACGACCAAAAACGTCTCCCACCGTAGTGGGTCGCGCCTCTGTGCAAACGCACACGCAGCCGCGGGTCTGGGTCGCAGGCCCAAAGTTGATCTTGTGTGACGGACACGCGGCCGAGTAGGGAGAACGCGCTCGAGCGCGAAGCCAACTGCTGCGCCCCGTGAAGGGCCGGCGCCGCCGACGATCAGGGCGACGCTACGGCTTTCCATGCCGAGGATCCACGTCGGTGGCGTGAACGCTTGAGACGTAGTGCGGGAGTGCGCATCGGCGAACGGGGCAGACGACCGCTCCGCGCGTAAGCAGCAGCCAGCCGCCATTGGCGCAGGCGTGGCAAAGGAGTGGCGGGCAGCTCGCAATGCCGGCGATTGCTCTCCGCGAGCCGATCACGTGGATGGCCGAGCCCCGACGCTCGATCCGGGTCCGAGGGTACGCCGACGCGTGGAGAAGCAATAGTGCGCGGATCCGGCTGGCTTCGAGCGGCTCGGCCTGTGCATCGCCGGGGTGAAGCAGCGGGCCCCCGGCCACGGCGAGACAAGTGAGGACGTGGCAACCCGATCGTGAGCTCGGAGGCGCCCGGAAGGCCGAAGCGATCATCCCGCGCGAGCTCGGGCGATGGCTGCTGTTGGGCGAGAGCGCTCGTGCGTGTTGCGGTCGTTGCCCTGGCGGCTTGCGCTTGGTGGCCGGGGTGCTTGTCAGCTTCGTCACCCCGTCAGGACCAGAGCACGCGTGCGCCGGCGCGTGATCGCCCGCGCTGTCAACCGACGGATCGTCGCCAAAGAGTTCGCGGCCGAGGACTGCACGTGGGGGTGGAAGCGATTGTCGCGTGCCGCGGCATGATGGCCGCGCTCGGCGTAGCCAGGCACTCTGCCCGATCAGCCGGTCCGGCGTTAGTTGATCCTCGGCTCCTCCGCTGATTACTGGCGGATCGCGCGCGACCCCAATGGCGGGGCACCACGCGTGCGGTGGCGCCGAATGCCGGCCGCGGCGCAATTCGGCGCTTTGCTGGAATCTGCGGTTGTAATCCGGGGTGTGAGCGGAGAAGATCGGTGCGTGGGCCCGCTCAACGTCGTCGTTGCGGAGTATCCGCCGGCCGGGACTCTGGAGGCCTTCGCTGTCGACGATGATGGTTTGCCGAAGGTCGTTTGGAAGCGAGCGACGCAAGCGTGGCAGCCACCCGCACCGCTCGGCGCGTTGAAGGCTCCGCCTGGAGCACCGATGGCTGCCGCGTACCACCCGCCGGGCGGGTCGCTCGAATGCTTCGTCGCGTCCGACGTAGACGGGCAGCGAGGCAGCGGTGTGGTCGTCGGGTTCTTCAAGGCGCAGGCCGACGATCAGTGGCGCTGGCAGGGCCCGTTCGAGCCGCCGGGACAGCAACACGTTCCGGTGCCGCTCGGGGCGCATATCGCCGCAGTTCACTATCCACCGGCTGCGACCCTGGAGGTGTTCTACGTCGATGACGCGAGCGTAGTCCGGGTGGTGTGGAAACGCGCCAACGACCCCTGGCAGGCGCCGGTCGCGTTGGCGGAGGGCGCCCTGGTGCCGCCCGGATCGCCGATCGCAGTTGCCTTCCACCCACCGGGCGGGTCCCTCGAGGCATTCGTCGGGGAGCGACTACACCCTGATGATGACGCAGGTGCGCTCGTCGGATTCTTCAAGGCGCAGGCGGTCGATCAGTGGCGCTGGCAGGGCCCGTTCGCCCTCCCAGGACAGGATCATGTCGCCGTACCTGTCGGCGCCCACTTGGCCGCCGTCCATTACCCGCCCGGAGGAACCCTCGAGGTCCTCTACGTCGATGCCCGTGGTGCTGTCCGGGTGCTGTGGAAACGCGACAACGAGCCGTGGCAGTCTCCTGCCCAGCTGACCGCCGATGGGTTCGCGCCCCCGGGCGCGCCGGTCGCGGCGGTCTACTATCCGGACCCAGCGGGTGCCGGAGATGATCATCTGGAAGCCTTCGTCGGCGGACCTGACGCGGTATGGCTTCTGTGGAAGCGCAAGGATGAGGCCTGGCAGCCGCCGTATCCGCTGACCGAACCGGGGAGCTCTCACAGCGGCCTGCCGCTGTCGGCCGCGACCCATTCCGCCGGCAACACGCTCGAGGTGCTCGCCGGCGATCCGACCTTCTTCGCGCGGGTCATGTGGAAGGAACGCAACCGGACCTGGCGCCCGTGTCCGGTGGCTATCGCGAACCGCTTCGGTGTGAACCCGTCATCGTCGGTGGCGACCACCCGCATGATGGAGATCACGGGCGGTCCCGCACTGTCGAACGTCGGGGTCAAGGGAGTCGACCTTGGGGCCAACACCGAGCATCTAGGCGCTCACTACTTCTTGTTCGGCGACGTTCCGCGGCTCGGCAGGGTGAACGGACCGCCCCAGGACGCCGATCTCGTCGCGTTCGCCGCCGGGCTCACCAGCGACGGCGTACAGCTTGTGCCAGTGGTTGGTGCCGATGGTTACTTCGCGCCATTCACCGTCAAGCGGCCCGACGTGAGCTGGACACCGCAGACCCCGACCAAACACCCACGGGCGCGTTTAGCTGGGGCGGCAAGGTGTACGTGTTCGTTCTCGTGTTCGAGGGACCTAACGGAGAGCCGGTGCAGAACTTTGTCGCCGGCGAGAGAGTCGTGTCCTACCTGACTGCCTCGGATGATCCCCGAGGCGGGGGACCGTTCGAACTGGTGTTCCGATGGTCGGACACCGGCAAATTCTGGCAAGTGGCACCCTGGGTCATCGAGAACGCAGCAGCCAGCGGGATGTCCTCGAGGCCTCAACAGGGCGTGCTGTTGCTCGGGCACGGGGCCATCGATAGCGACCGCGACGGCGTTCACCTTGCTTGGCTTTCGCTTCCTCTTCTCCCCATGAGTCCCGATATGTCCGTTCGCTACTTCGACGGCTCGCCCGATCTGGACACGTGGCCCACCGACCTCGCTGCGGCGATCCCGCTGTGGGAGACACTGCCCGGTTACACAAGCGTCTCGCTCGCCTGGCTCGAAGGTCCGGCGCGATGGATCGCGCTGTACTCACAGGCGCTCGTTGATCCCGCGCAGGGGATCCCCCGCGCACGCCGCCCGGTCGTTGCCCGCATCGCTGCCTCCCCTCTCAGCTTGGCGTCAGCCGATGAGATCCCGTTGTTCGCTCCTTGTCGCGATGGCGCGTATGGCAATTACATGCACTGGCCGGACCTTGACAACCTCCAGAACGATCCGCCAGGGATGCCGAACGATCCGGGCTGGGCCTACGGCGCTTTCCTGCTCTCGAAGCTGACGGAATGGGATCCCCAGAGCCGGCGACTCGGGGTCCACTATGTGATGTCCACAAGCCGCCCTTACCAGGTGCAACTCATGCGCTCCGTGCTCACGCTCTGAACGGACGCCGTTCACCGGAGGCGTGTCGACGGAGAGCCAGCCTGGACTTCTGTGCCGGTCTTGGGGTCCCAGATGATATCGCCATGTTCGAAACGGCTGACACGGCCGCGACCGTCGTCCGTGTCCGTCTCGCTGGCGATCGGATAGCCAAGCGAGCCTGTCGGGCCGCCCTGGCGTAGGTACGTCTCCCGGATCTCGCCCATCACGATGTTCGCCCCAGTGTCAGGTGACCAGAACACGGACGCCGCGACCTCGACACCTGGTACGCGGAGGTTTGGGCGCGTCGGGAGTTCGGCGGCCCTCCGATCAGACACGCGCTGTCGCCGGGTAATGACGGTGCCCATGAAGTCGCGACGCCAGCCGCCTCGCGCGTCGGCAAGCTCGACCTCGGGGCCAAGCGGTGTTGCGAGCACACCCCGGTGACCGAGCCTCTCGACGAGTTCCCCGATAGTGAGGCGAGTTGGTGGCGCCGCGGCCGCGATCCCCGGGGGCACACCGTGGGTGAGCGTCCCGTAGACGATGATCTTGCCGGACCCTTGATAGATCGGGGCTGGGCCAAACGGGGGACTCGGCGGGAAGAAGTGGCCATTCGGGTCCACCTGGCCGTTCGGGTCACGGTCCCACCCCGCCTGGTCGTTCCAGTAGGTCGTCCACACACGGTTATCGAACCCGATCACGAACAGGTCAAGGTTCCCCGCGGCCCTGGACACGGCAGCGATCTGCTGCGTCGTGTGATCAAACACAGCCGTCGCCGGAATCGGGAAGAAGTGGCCATTCGGGTCGACCTGGCCGTTCGGGTCACGGTCCCAACCCGCCTGGTCGTTCCAGTAGGTCGTCCACACACGGTTATCGAACCCGATCACGAACAGGTCAAGGTTCCCCGCGGCCCTGGACACGGCAGCGATCTGCTGCGTCGT
>JAFAZZ010000406.1 GCA_019239375.1 Solirubrobacterales bacterium
GAGCGCGCCGGCTGGGGATGCATGGGTGCAAACCACCCTCTGCGGCTCGATCACGAGGTGTTCGTCGAGGCAGTGGGTGAGGGCCGTCGGGATCGCGCCGTACTTGACGGACTCGTAGGCGTCCGGCCCGCTGATCAGAGAGCCGCCGTGGCGGATCGCCAGCAGGTAGACGATCGCGTTGGCCAGGATCAGAGCAGCCGTGGCGAACGGGAAGCGGCTCGTCGGGATGTTGTCCTTCAGAGGGATCACGACGCCTCGAGGAGCTTAGGCCCCTCGGCGGGGCCGTACGCCTGTTCGCGCGGAGCCCGGCGGGGCCTTACGCCTGTTCGCGCGGAGCCCCGGCGGGACCTTACGCCTGTTCGCGCGGAGCCCCGGCGCGGGCGAGCAGCCAGGGCTGGCGGGCGTCGCCATCGAGCGAGAATGTCCACCGCTCGGTGAAGGAAATCGCGCGCGACTGGCTGCCAAGCAGGATCGCGGTGGTGTCGCGATCTTCGATGTAGCGCCGGCCGTGCAGCTCCACTTCGATCGTCATCGTGGGCGGCTGGGCGGCCGCGTCGAGCGCCACGATCCGGATCCTGCGCACCTCGGGGGCGCGGACGACCAGACGGGTGCGGCCGCTCGGGTCGCCAGGGTGCAGGAGCTCGCGGACCGCATCTCCATGCGCCACCGAGAGCAGACGCGCGTCGTCGCCATCGACGGCCTCGGCCCAGGCGGCGGCGGCGCGGCGGGCGGTGATTTCGAGCACGTCGGGAGCGAAGCGGCCGTCGGCCAGGCTCAGGTCGAGGGCGGCGGCGCGGGCGTCGCCGGCGAAGTCGAGGTCGGCCACTTCTGCGATCTGGACGTTTTCCGGGACCGCGTCGCGCACGGCGCCTTCCATCAGCGCTTCGTCCTTCAGTGTCTGATCGTCGGACCAGGGGGTGGCCAAAATCTGCTCGTCGAGGACGTGGAAGCCTTCGGCACCCTGCTCGATCGAAATGAGCACCCACTTGTCGTGTTCGTTCCTGCCGAGCGTCCAGAACTCGCGGGTGCGGACCCTCTCGGTCAACCGGCCGGCCCGTTTGAGGTGGTTGCCGCGGCTGTCGCTCACGTAGTCGCGGAGCTTCGCCTCGATCCGGACCGTGACCCGGCTGGTCTTGACGTCAAGCCCCACGTACTCGACCGTCGGCTCATCGAGAACCTGAACGTGGTTGCGCCAGCCTCGCCGGTCGAGGTCGCCGAGCCGGCGCTCCCACTCCGTGAGCAGGTCCGGTCCGACGAGCGTCCTCAGCGCGGAGCGGTCGCCTGCGTCCCAAGCGGCCTGAATGGCCTTGAACAGGGCTGCCGCCGCCGGCTTGACCACGTCGGGCGCGAACGCCTCGTCCTCTTCGGCCGCCACAGCGGCGGCGGCGTGGACCCGGCGCTGGCGCTCGGCCACGCGACGGCGCGCCTTGCGTCCTGTGCGACCCTGGGCCGACGTGAAGCGGCTCGCCTGGGGCGCCACACGGGTGAACAGTACGTAGAGCAGCGCCAGCCCGACCAGGATCAGCACGCCGAGCCCGTGGCCGATTACCGCGATCCGGATCAGCACCTGGATCAGGACGTAGAAGGCAAAGCCGCGGCCGCCCTCGCCGCCGCCCCCGCCGCCCCCGCCACCGAACCCTGCGGAGCCGCCCCCGGCCGCCGCCAGCGCGGCCGGAGCGACGAGCAGCGCGACCGCCAGCGCGAGCGCGAGCGCTATGAGGAGGCGCTTTCGATTCATCCCACTACCCCGGCCAGCGGACCGACACCGGGCTCGTCTTGCCGCACGTGCTGGTCGGCGTGATAGCTACTGCGCACGAGCGGGCCGGCCGCCACATGCTCGAACCCCAGGGCGTACGCCGCCTTCTGGAGCTCCTCGAACTCGTCCGGGTGCCAGTAACGAACGATCGGCAGATGCTGTTCGGTGGGCCGCAGGTACTGCCCGACGGTCAGCACCTGGACGTGGTGCTCGCGCAGCCGGCCGAGGGCGTCGACCATCTCCTCGAACGACTCGCCGAGCCCGACCATCAGCCCGGACTTGGTGGTTATTTGGTCGCCTCCGAGCTCCTTGGCGTTCCTCAGGACCCGGCACGAGCGTTCGAACTTCGAGCCACGCCGCGCCACCGGGTACAGCCGCGGGACGACCTCGACGTTGTGGTTGAACACGTCCGGACGTTCGCTGATCACCTTGGCCAGCGGCATCTCCTCGCCGCGGAAGTCGGGGGTGAGGACCTCCACCCTGCAGCGGGGCGCCTGGCGGCGGATCTGGCGGATGACACCGACGAACGCGCCGGCGCCGTAGTCCGGGAGGTCGTCGCGGTCGACGCTGGTGATCACCGCGTGTCTGAGGCCCATCTTGGCCACACTTCGCGCCACCCGCGCGGCTTCGAGCGGGTCGTTCCAAGTCGGCTTGCCCGTCTTGACGTTGCAGAAGCCGCAGCGGCGGGTGCAGGTGTCGCCGAGGATCATGAACGTGGCGGTGCCGCGCTGCCAGCAGTCGCCGATGTTCGGGCAGGCCGCCTCCTGGCAGACCGTGTGGAGGTTCTCGCCCTTGATCAGGCGGTGTAGCTCGCGGTACTTGGGGCCGCCCGGCGCCGGCACCTTGAACCACGGCGGCTTGCGCGCGCGGAGCGGGACGACCTCCGGCCCCAGGACCTCGAGCACGTTCGCGATGCCACCCGGGTTGGCCCTGGACCGCGTCACGTGCTCGCGCATACGTAGAAGGCTAGCGGCACGATCCGGATTGCGACACACCGTTGCAGACATGTCACACGTTCTAGGAGATCATCGCGCCGGTGCTCAAGCCTGGTCGACAAAGCGACGAATACCGGGGGTTTCTCGACCAGGCTTTGGCCGACCTCGCGCTCGCGCAACACGCCGTTTTCGGGCTCGATGAGCTCCGTGAGCTCGGCGTCACCGCGCGGGCGGTGCACCACCGAGTCGCCACTGGCCGCCTGCACCGCCTCCACCACGCGGTGTACTCGCTCGTCCCGAAGGAGCTCCTCAAGCGCGAGGGGCTGTACATGGCCGCGGTACTCGCGTGTGGCCCGGGTGCCGTCCTCTCGCACCGCTCGGCGGCCGTGCTCCACCAACTCCGCGACTGGGGATCCACGCGCATCGAGGTCACCGTCCCACGACGCTCCGCCCGCCAACACGAGGGCGTCAAAGCCCATCGCTCGACGACGCTCACACCAGCCGACGTGACGGTCGTAAAGAACATCCCGGTGACCACGGTGGCCCGGACGCTCTTCGACCTTGGCGAGGTGGTCACCGGCCGCCAGCTCGAACGCTCCTTCGACCAGGCCGAGATCGCCGAAACTCTGGACCTGCGGGGGATCCAGGACCAGCTCGCCCGGAACCCCACGCGCCGAGGCGCCAAGGCCGTCCGCCACGTCCTCGAGACGCACTACATCGGAACCACTCCGACCGAGAATGACTTTGAGGACGCATTCCTCGCCCTCACGCGCGGCCTCGGGTTGCCCGATCCCAAGTCGCAGTTCTACATCGACCCGGGCGACGGCGAGCCGCCGATCCGCGCCGACTTCGCCTGGCCGGCGCAACGCCTCGTCGTCGAGACCGACGGTCGCACGACGCACGGGACGAAACAGGCATTCGAAGCCGACCGCCGGCGCGACCAGCGCCTCACCGCTGCCGGCTGGAAGGTGATCCGCACGACCTGGCGCCAGTTGAAGTACCGCCCGCGCGAGCTGGCGCCTCTGCTGCTCAAGCTACTGGGACGCGCGTCTCCAAACGGGCACGACTCACGAGTCGCTGCCGCCGGCCCAACGCCTGCGCGACCTCATACGCCGCGCGCCGGCGGAAGCACTTCATGAGGCTCGGCGTTCGGCCGGTCTCCTCGATCAGCGAGGTCATCCGCACGCCGTCGAGGCCGCAGGGCACGATCCAGCTGAAGGGCTCCAGGTCGTCCTCGACGTTGACGGCGAACCCGTGCGTGCTCACTCCCCGGGACAGATGCACGCCGATCGAGGCGATCTTGCGCTCCTCGACCCACACGCCGGTGTAGTTGTGACCATCGCGCGGCCGGGACCGCGCCCCCGCCACGCCC
>JAFAZZ010000420.1 GCA_019239375.1 Solirubrobacterales bacterium
GCGAGGCCACCGCGCCACCGATCTCGACCGCCGTCTCGACCTCGCCGTCCTGGACGCCGCGGACACGCAGGCGGATCGCGCCGTCGGCCAGGTAGATGATGTCCTCGGGGTCGACCGCGCTGGCGAGGCCGCCCCAGGAGACCGACATCCGCTCCCCGTTGCCCACCACCGAGTTGGCGCCACACATCAAGACGAGCTTCTCGCCGGGCTTGAGCTCGGCGATGTCGTCCTGGAGGCTCCCGATGCGGATCTTGGGGCCAGGCAGGTCCTGCAGGATGGCAACCTGGCGGCCGGCGGCGGCGGCGGCTCGGCGCACCAGATCGGCGTTCTCGGCATGGATCTCGCGGTTGCCGTGGGAGAAGTTCAGCCGGGCCACATCCATGCCGGCCTGCACCATGCGCGTGAGCGTCTCGAGGTCACGCGAGGACGGTCCGATGGTGGCGACGATCTTGGTGCGGCGCACGTCGCGCTGCACGCTACTGCAAGCGATGTTCGGCGCTGTTAGCAGCGGGTGAGGGGCGTGGTTCGCGGCTACCTGGCGGCGGCCCACTTCGGATCTTCGCCTCGAGCACAGGCATCGGCAGCGACCCGCAGTCGAGCACGACAGCGGTGTCGACGACCGGGCGGGCGGCGCGCATGAGCGACGCGGCCAAGTCACCTCCCAGCCCGTCCCGGCGGTCGGGCGCTCGAGGTCGAACCAGACCTCGCCGGGTCGGCTGCCGTCCAGCTTCGGCGGCGTGTAGCGGGGACGCCATCCCGCTCGACGCAACCACCCTGGGGCATGCCGGTTACTTCGCACGGCGCAGGCAGCGGCTCCGAGAAGAACTCGCCTTCCGAACCGACATCGTCATGAGATCTGGATCGGCTCACCGTCGGCGGTCAACCGTCCGCCGTCGCGGAGGTCGCAAATCAGGTCCCAGTGGAGTGCCGAAGCGTTCAGGCCGCCGGTCTCGGGATAGGAGCGCCCGAGCGCGAGGTGCACCGTGCCGGCCATCTTCTCGTCGAGAAGGATCGAGCCGGTGGCGCGGTCGATGCCCGTGTTGGTGCCGATGCCGAGCTCGCCGAGGAAGCGCGCACCGGGGTCGGTGGCCAGGGCCGCATCGAGGTAAGCCTGGCCGCGTGCCGCGGTGGCTCTCGTCACCTTGCCGTCCTCGAAGGTGAGCGTTACGTCCTCTACCGCGACGCCGCCCGGGCTCGAAGGGATCGTGAAACGGATCGTGCCGGTGGCCGAATCCTCGAGCGGGCCGGTGAACACCTCGCCGCTCGGCATGTTGCGCCGGCCGTCGGAATTTACCCAGCTGCGGCCGTCGACGCGCAGGCGCAGGTCGGTGCCGTCGGCCTCGATGCGGATCTCGGTGGCGGTGGTGAGTCGATCCGCGATGCGCTGCTGGCGGTCGCTCAGTGCGCGCCAGGCCGCGATCGGGTCCGGGCGGTCCAGAAACAGCGCCCGCGCCAGGAACGACGCGTAGTCGTCCTCGCTCATGCCCGCCTGCTGGGCCAGGGCGGGGGTCGGCCACAGCGTGCCGCACCAGCGCTTGCCCAGCCGGATCTCCTGGATCGGCGCGCGGGCCCGGGCGGCGCGGGCGAGGGTGACCGGGTCGACGCCGGCCAGGGCGCGGGTGTTGTGCGGCGCGTCGATCCGGAGATAGGCGTCGGCTTGCTCGACCTCGGCCAGCTCGAGCGGAGCGAAGTTGTCGAGCAGCTCCTCCGAAGCCAGACGGTAGAAGTCCTCCGCCAGCCCCGGGGGAGAGATGCGCAGTCCGGGCGGCCATGCGCCGCGGGTGATCAGCTCGCGGTGAACGGCGCGGACCAGCGACGGCGCCAGCATGGTCGTGAAGACGAGCACGTAGTCGCGCTCGCGGATGTCGAGGCACCAGTCGCAGATGAGCTCGGCGAAGGCGTCGGGCTCGATGACGCCCGGGTCGGCGATCGTCACGGCGCCTGGAGCTCCGGGAAGTGCTCGGCTGCGTGCTCGCGCAGTGTGGCGCGAACGAAGCGCCGCTCGTCGGTGGAGGCCATGCGGTAGCGACCGAGGAGCTCCTTCTGGCGGGTGATCTCGAGACCCGAGATCGTCCAGGAAACTGCTAGACGTTCGAAGAGCAGCTCGGTGGCGCGCTGCCAGGCATCCTCGCGCTCGAGCCCGCCGGCCAGGATGTCGGCGTACTCGCGTCGGGCCCCTGGTGCGAGCGAGCCGCGTAAGGTGAGGATGTTGCCCTCGGAGTCGCGGTACTCGCTGGTGGGGGCGCTCAGCTTCTCGCGCTGGCGCTTTCGCTGCTTGGCCACGCGGCTACACGGGGGCGGACGCCGCCTGCTCGAGTTGCGCCTGGACGTCGCCGGTCACGGGGTCCGTGTGCCCCGCCCAGACGGAGGACGGATCGAGGGCGGCGAGCTTGCGAATCGAGGCCCGCGCCTGCGTGGTGTCCTGATTGAAGGCCGGGTGGGGGACGGAAGCCGGTCGTTTGCGCCCCGATTGCGGATCGACGGTGTAGATGGCGTCGGATACCAGGGCGAGACGATCCGACTCCCGAAACAGCCCGATCAAGCCGGGGGCGTGGCCGGGCAGATGCACGACCTTGAAGCCCGCGATCTCGTCGCCCTCATTGACGGTGCCGGCGATCTCGACCGCGCCGCCGTCCCAGCGCGCGTTCAGACGCCAGAGGACCGTGCGGCCGCGTGGATCGAGCTTGGCGCGATCCCAGTAGTCGCGGTAAGGCGACGCCGCCTCGGCGGCGGCCCGGTCGGCCGGATGGCAGTAGACCGGAGCCCGCAGGCCGGGCGCGGTGCCGCGGTGATCGCAGTCCGCGTGGCCGAGCACGATCCGCCTGATGGCGCCCAGCCGCGCCGCCGCGGCCGCCACCACCTCCGTCATCTCGGAGATGCCGGCGTCGAACAGCGTCACGGCGCCCTCGTCCTCGATCAGGTACACGTTCATGTGCCTTCCGATCCCGCCGCGGACGATCCAGACGCCGTCGGCGATTCGCTCCGGCTCGGCCCCGTGCACCCACGCCTGGGCTCGCGTGCGCGCGTTGGCGAGTTTGGTCAGACTGGCTTCAGCGCGTGATCCGGCCGGGGGCAGCAGTCCGAGCTGGCGCGCCACGGCGCCGCTGTCGAGGTAGGCATCCAGGCGCGCGATCCTGCCCTCGGCGTCCACGCTCACCACGTCGCAGCCCTCCATCTCGACCCGGGCCCCGTTGGGCACGAAGCCCTGGAAGGTCCCGGGGCCGGCGAACGTGCCGGTGGCGCGCCAGCGCACTGCCACGCGGTGGCCGGCGTCGGCGATGACATCCAGGACTTCCCAGGCGAGATCGGGAAAGGCGCCGTGCAGCTCGCGGAAGAACTCCCGAACGCCTTCGGGTGCCGTCAGCTCCCTCTGGCCCACCTGACGCTCGATGCCGCCGGGGGCCCAGCACGTCACGAGCGCGTCGAGGTCGTGCGCCCGGAGTGCGTCGAAGTACCGCCTGACAGCGTCTGCGCTGGACATCCGAGCCGCGCAGTGTACGCGGGGAATATCGTGCCCGGTCATGCCGCGCAGGCGCGAGCTCGGGCGTGGAGAGCGGGTGCTACCGGGACTGTGGCGCCTGCGGTTGCCGCTGCCGTTCCCGGGCGTGCCTCACTGCAACGCATGGGCGATCGCGCGGGGGGATGGCATCGTGTTGGTCGACACCGGGATGCATGAGCCCGGATCGTTCCTGGAACTGGAGCGCGCGCTGGCTCAGGTGGGGTTGGGGGTGGACGACGTCAGGCTGGTGGTCTGCACCCACGCCCACGTCGACCACTGCGGCCAGGTTGCGACCATCTGCGACCGGACCGGATCAGAGATGTGGATGCATCCCAACCACGCGCATGGCTTCGCCGGCGCGGCCGACCCGGAAGTGGCGCTGGCCCGCCGGCTGGAGATCGGGCGCCAGAGCGGCGTCTCCGAGTCGGCCTTGGCGCGGTACGCCGAGCAGGCGAAGGGCGGCCCGTCCGGCATCGCGCGGGTGATCGAGCCCGATCGCGAGCTGGTGGCGGGCGTTTGCATCGAGACCGACCTGGGGACGTGGCGTGCTTTTGAAACCCCGGGGCACGCCCCGTCACACGTGTGCCTGTTCCAGGCCGAGCGGCGGCTGCTCATCTCGGGCGACCATGTCATGGGACGAATCTCGCTGTACTTCGACTACGGCTGGACGCCGGACCCGATCGGGGAGTTTCTGAGCTCCTTGGACGTGGTCGACGGGCTCGATGCGCGCCTGGCGCTGTCCGGGCACGGCAGGCCATTCCTGGACGTGCATGGTCACATCGAGGGCAATCGCCGCCTGGTGGGCGAGCGGCTCGACGCGACGCTCGCCGCTGTGGCCGGGGGTCCGCGGACGGCGCTCGAGATCACGCCGCGCCTACACGGCGAGCCGGTGACCCAGACCAATGCGGGCTGGTGGCTGCCCGAGACGCTCTGCTACCTGCGCCACCTCGAGCTGTCCGGGCAGGTAACGAGCGACTACGACGGCGGTGTGGAGCGGTGGGACGCGGCATTGTCGGATCCGCGCACAAAACCTTGACACGATCTTGTCAAGGTTGGTAGAGTGCCGCGATTATGCGAATCGATCAGATCCTCGCCGGGGCGGACGAGCCGGTCTTCTCGTTCGAGTTCTTCCCACCCAAGACCGACGAAGGCGAGCGGAACCTGCGCCGTGCGTTGGGCGAGCTTCGCGAGCTCGAGCCCGACTTCGTGTCGGTGACCTACGGAGCAGGCGGGTCGACCCGCGGCCTGACGCTCGAGCTGACGAAGTGGATCAAGCAGGAGCTCGGGATCGAAGCGATGGCTCATCTCAGCTGCGTGGGCACCACCAGCGACGAGCTATCCGTGATCCTCGACAGCCTCGTGGCCGCGGGGATCGAGAACGTGCTGGCCCTCCGGGGCGATCCCCCGCGAGGCGAGGCGTCGTGGCGGCCGCATCCGGGTGGACTGCGCTACTCCAGTGAGCTGGCGGCGCTGATCGCGGCTCGTTATCCCGTGTGTGTGGGCGCGGCCTGTTTCCCCGAGGTCCATCCGGAAGCGGTGGACATGGCGAGCGATCTGCGGTTCTTGAAGACGAAGGTAGAGAGCGGGGTCTCGTTCCTGATCACGCAGCTGTTCTTCGACAACGAGGTGTATTTCCGCTTCGTCGAGGAGGCGCGGGCGGTCGGGATCGAGGTTCCGATCATCCCGGGGATCATGCCGATCACCGACGTAGCGCAGATCAAGACGATCACCGGAATGTGCGGATCCTGCATCCCTTCTGCATTGCTGGAGCAGCTGGAGGCGCGGGCGGGCTGCCCGGAAGCCGCCCTCCAGCTCGGGGTGTCGTACGCCACCCTGCAGTGCGCCGAGCTGCTGGCGCGCGGGGCGCCGGGCATCCACTTCTACACGCTCAACCGCTCGCCGGCCACGCGAGCGATCCTCGCTGCTTTGCGGCTCCTCCGACCCTGGGTACGACGCGAGGTCGTGCGGACCTCGTCTGCCGGCTGAGTTTTCTTCGAATAGTTCGCAGTTTCCTCAGTCGGACCGGTCAGGCGGGCGGGACGATGTCCAGGCCCTGGGCAACCCGGGGCTGGCCGCCCACCTCATAACGGATGTCAACCTCGTCGTTGCGCTTGTAGGTCCCGATCCCCCAGAAGCCGAGGAGCCAGGCGCGGAGTCCCAGTTTCTGGCGCACAAGCTCGCGCTCGAACAACAGCTCGCCCTCGGAGACCCGGTAGTCGGTGCCGAGTTCCTGGCGGACCCCGTTTACGTAGACCTCGAACGGCGAGCGGACACCGGAGGGCAGCTTGACGCGCCAGTAGGGCATTGCACGAGCCTCTCAGAGATCGGCCCCAATCAGGGACATGATCACCACGTCGATCCGCTCACCTCGCTCCTTCAGATATTCGCGCAGGATCCCCTCCTGGGCGAAGCCCGCCGCGCCGGAGGCGGCGAGCATGGCCGCGTTTCCGGGCTCGATCATGACCTCCACCCGCGCCAAGCCGCACGGCCCGAGCAGCCATGCGCCGGCCAGTCTGAGCGCGGCGCGGCCCAGCCCACGGCCCCTGACCTGCGGGGCCAGGAAAATCTCCATCTCCGTTCGGGACTGGTCCCACTCGGTGGTGTGGATCCGGACCAGCCCCCGGCAGGTATCCGATCCTGGCTCGAGGATCGTCAGCCATGCCCGCTGCCCGGTGTCGCGATCGACGCGCTCGCGCTCGGCCTGACGTCCCAACTCGGCGCCGCTTGGCGGCCGCTCATCGCGCGTGCGCAGATGCAGGGTCCGATCGTCCTGATAGGCGATGAGGATCTCTGGGATGTCGCGCTCCTCGTAGTCGCGAAGCGCGACGTGGCCGTCGGTGAGGGGCTCGCTCAGCTGCGGGAACGAGGACATCGTCGGACGCGGACCGTACCCTGTCCCGCCGTGGAAGAGGTCGTCTACCGGGTGAGGCGCTCGGATCGCGCCCGGCGGGTGCGGGTCACGGTCGACGCGACCCGAGGCGTCGAGGTGGTGCTGCCGCGCCGCGCTCCCGAGCGCGAGGCGGCCGCGGCCATCCGGGAGCTCCGACCCTGGATCGAGCGCCGCGTGGCTGAGCTGGCCGATGCCCGCGCCGCAGTGGCCGCGCGGGGCGACAGCGTGCCCTACCTGGGGCGGACGCTGGCGCTCGTGACCGATTCTCCCCGTCGGTCCCGGGTGGTCCGGCGCGGCGATGCGCTGTTGGTGCCGGCGGGGCCGGCCCGGGCGCCGGCGCTTGAGCGGTGGTATCGCCGTGCGGCGCGGTTGGAGATCGAGCCGCGGCTCGACCGGGCGTGCGAGCTGGCCGGCGCAACCTACTCGCGGCTCACCATCCGTGGACAGCGAACGCGCTGGGCCAGTTGCTCGCGGACGGGCGCGATGAGCTTCAACTGGCGGCTGCTCCTCGCGCCCGAGGAGGTGCTCGACTACGTCATCTGGCACGAGGTCTGCCACCTCGAGGTGATGGATCACTCTCCGCGCTTCTGGCGGCTGCTGGCCAACCGCAGTCCGGGCTACCGTGAGCAGGTGCGCTGGCTGCGCGTGCATGGTGCCACGCTGCTGCTGTAGGCGGCGGGCCGGGGTCCGGGGGTGGCGCGGTCAGGCCCGTGCTCGTCGGTTGCTGGGGCGGGGCGCGGCCTACGACAATCGAAGCCGGGCCGAGGGCCCCGCGCAGATCTCATGTCTGCGCCCCCTCGGCGGGGTTGAGGTCTCGGCCCGGCGCACCCTCGCGCCAGCCTGCCGGTCTACGCTGCGCGGGGGAGGCGCCGCCGGTTATAGGCTTGCTTACGGCGGCGTTGTTAGGTAACCTACCAAGCGTCCGGCCTCGCTGTCAAGTTGGTTGGTGTCACGGCGACCCGGCCGGGCGCTACCCTGCGAGACCCGCACCCCCCGTGTCGATGATTCCGAGCACAAAGCCCTTTGGCGAATCCCTACGCGCGCTGATGGACGCGCGCTCGCTGACCTACCGGGGCCTGGCCGAAGCGACGCGCAAGCTCGACGGCAAAGGCATAACCCACGCCCACATCAATATGCTCGCCAACGGGCACGACAAGCCCTCGATGCGGGCGATGGAGCTGATCGCGGCAGCCTGCGACGTCGATCCCGACTACTTCGCCGAGTACCGCCTGGCGGCGGCGATGCGCGAACTGGATCCGGCCGAGGTCGGACTCGAGCAGGCGCTCGAGAACCTCAACGCTCGGCTCGGTGCCCGCCGACAATCCGCCGCCAAAGCACGATCATCCCCGCGCCGCCAAGCACAACCTCGTCCCACGGGGTAGCCAGCGGGTCCAGCGGCGGCAGGGCGATCAGGAAGGCCACGGTCCACGCCACCCAGGCGATCTGGACGCCGCGGCGGGTGATCTCGGGATAGCGCCAGATCATGTTGGCGAGACGGCCGGTGAAGAAGCCGAGCTCGTCCCGTTCGCCGAGCAACCTGGAGGCGAGCGACAGCGAGGCGAGCGCGAGGACGAACGCGAGGTAGCCGAGCGGGCGTACGAGCGTGCGCAGAATCGATGAGATGGCTCTCATCAGCGGTCGGCGTAACTGTATCTCAGCAGTCTGCGGCGCCGTGCGGATTTGCGACCGGGGGTCGTGGCCGCGGCCGACGAGGGTTGGCCGCCGACGAACGGCGGCCCCAGTATGGCTTCGGGAAGCAGCCCCCCGCGCCGGACGTCGGCGCCAGCGGTGGGGGGCCGGCGCTACCAGCGCCGGACGTCGGCGCCACCAGCTGGGGGCGGGCGCTACCAGCGCCGGACATCGGCGCCACCAGCTGGGGGCGGGCGCTACCAGCGCCGGACGTCGGCGCCACCAGCTGGGGGCGGGCGCTCGCAACGCCGGACATCGGCGCCACCAGCTGGGGGCGGGCGCTACCAGCGCCGGTCGATCGGCGCGCAGTCGCGGGCGATGACTACGAGCGCCGGTCGATCGGCACGTAGGCCCGGCCACGCTGGCCGGTGTAGACCTGGCGCGGACGGGCGATCTTCTGCTCCTTGTCATCGATCATCTCGAGCCACTGGGCGATCCAGCCGCTGGTGCGCCCGATGGCAAACAGGACCGGGAACATTTCCATCGGCATCCCGAGCGCCTCGTATATGAGCCCCGAGTAGAAGTCGACGTTCGGGTAGAGCTTGCGGTCGACGAAATACTCGTCCTCGAGCGCGATCTTCTCGAGCTCGAGCGCGATGTCGAGCAGCGGGTTGGTGCCGGTGACCTCGAGGACGTCCTCGACCGCCTTCTTGATGATCTTGGCCCGCGGGTCGTAGTTCTTGTAAACGCGGTGGCCAAAACCCATCAGGCGCTCCTTGCCATCCTTCACGCCCTTGATGAAGTCGGGGATGTTGTCCGTGCTCTCGATCCGGCGCAGCATCCTCAGCGCCGCCTCGTTGGCGCCGCCGTGGAGCGGGCCATATAGCGCCGCCACCCCCGCGGCCACGGCCGAATATGGGTCGACCTGGGTCGAGCCGACGCTGCGCACGGCGCTGGTCGAGGCGTTCTGCTCGTGGTCGGCGTGGAGGATGAACAGGACGTCGAGAGCGTGCTCGAGCCGGGGATCGGGCTCGTAGCGGATCTCCGTCATCTTGTAGATCATCGACAGGAAGTTGCCGGGGTAGGACAACTCGTTGTCCGGATAGACGTACGGCTTGCCCTGGTTGTGGCGGAACGAGAACGCGGCCAGCGTCGGCATCTTGGCCAGCATCCGGATTACCTGGATGTAGCGGACTTCGGGATCCTTGATCGCGGTGGCCTCGGGATAGAAGGTGGAGAGCGCGCTGACCGACGCCAGTAGCATCCCCATCGGGTGCGCGTCGTAGCGGAAGCCGTGCATGAACTCCTTGATGTTCTCGTGCACGAACGTGTGGATCGTGATCTGGTGGACCCACTCGCCGAGCTGCTCCTTGGTGGGGAGCTCGCCGTGGATCAGCAGGTAGGCCACCTCGAGGTAGCTCGAGCGCTCGGCAAGCTGCTCGATCGGGTAGCCGCGGTACTCGAGGATCCCCTTCTCGCCGTCGATGAAGGTGATCGCCGAGCGGCACGACGCGGTTGCCATGTAGGCCGGGTCATAGGTCATCAGGCCGAAGTCGTCCTCGTCGACCTTGATGTTGCGCAGCTCGGTGGCGCGGATCGTCCCGTCCTCGATCGGAATCTCGTACTGCTTCCCGGTCCGGTTGTCGGTGATGGTCAGACTCTCGTTCGCCGTCGCTGCGCCGGCGCCGTCCTGTTCCTGCGTCTGTGTCGTCATGGCGCTCCTCTCGCGCGGGTTCCGAGGGTCGTCAGGCCCGGGGCGTGGCCGAGTACCCGCCCTTGAATTTAGTACCCGGATCGTTCCGGCGGGACGCTGGGGCGGCCGTTGCCGGCCGAGGCGGCCCGGTTTCGGCCGTGTTTTGGCTCGGGCCGGGTGTGCTGGGGGACCGTCCGTGTTGAGCCGCGCGGTGGTACCGGCCGCCCAGTGTCGAGCCGCGCGGTGGTACCGGCCGCCCGGTGCCGAACTGCGCAGCGGTGCTTGGGGCGGTCGTTGCTGAGGTGCGCGGCCGTGC
>JAFAZZ010000044.1 GCA_019239375.1 Solirubrobacterales bacterium
GCCGACTCCTTGCAACCAGGGGTCGCTGGTTCGACTCCAGTACCGCCTACTGACAATCCTCCTGCAAAGACTCAGATCGGCGCCGAGCCGGGCAGCGGTAAGCCCGAGATCGAAACGCCTGGTTCACGAGCCGGTTACTTGCGCGCCTGACCGCAGCCTTACGGTCCCGCTGCCGCGTCTCTCGCATCTCGCAAACGACAGGGGAATAGCCGATGCTCAGCCGGTCCAGAAGGGCGAACCGCAGCGAACAGACGGATGTGCAGGTCAAACGCCGGCGCCGACGAGTCTCGAGAGCCCGGTTCGGCGTCTCCGGGGGGACCGGCCGGCGAAACCGCATCGTCGCCGTCGGCGTCACGGCTCTGATCCTCGCCGGGGCGGGAGCGACCTACGCCTCGACAGTGGTGTTTGGCGATAACCAGGTCGGCACCCAGTACCGCAATGGGATCCAGGTTTCCGACGACCAGATCATCAAGCCGCTCGGCAACCGTCTACTCACCCAGTTCGGCAAGTTCATGGGTTCGACGGTCAGCCCGGACGGGCGATTCCTCGCGGCTACCAGCGCCGACAAGTCGGTGGCCCTACAGATCTTCGACCTCTCGAGCTACAAGCTCATCTGGACCGTCGGCAGCGCATCGGCGATCAACCAGAAGCTCACCGACGGCACGGTCGGTCAGGAAGGTCCGACGTACTCGCCGGACGGCAAGTTCCTCTGGCTTCCGCAGCAGAACGGCCTGACCCGGTTCCCGGTCAACGCTGACGGTACGCTGGGGACGCCGACGACCATCTCGATCCCGGCGGTCAACGGCCACTCCGCCCTGGTCGGCCAGAGCAAGTACTCGCCAGACGGTTCCACCCTCTACTCCGCGCTCAACGGACAGAACAGCATCGCGGCGCTCGATCCCAACACCGGTGCCGTCAAGCGGACGTGGAACGTCGGCATCGCCCCGCGAGAGCTGACGTTCGTGGGCGGCAAGCTCTATGTGAGCAACGAGGGCGGCCGTCAGGCGCAGCCGGGCGATACGACCCTAGGTTCCTACGGCACCCAGGTGCCGGCCAATGGGTACCTCGGCACGTCGACGACCGGGACAGTCAGCGTCATCGACACCGCAAGCCCGTCGGCGTCGGTCGGATCCATCTCCGTGGGCCTGCACCCGACCGCGATGTATCGCAACGGCAACGCGTTGTTCGTGGCCAATACGAACAGTGACACGGTCTCGGTCATCGACACGTCGAGGGATCAGGTCGTGCAAACGATCGAGACCAGGCCGTGGCCGGCATCCGCAGTGGGCTACGAGCCCGACGGCATCACGCTGACCAAGGACGGCCACCTGCTGGTCACTCTGGGAAGGGCGAATGCGGTCGCGGTCTATGGCTACGACGGCACGCCGAAGGACCCTGTGAGCTACATCGGCCTGCTGCCGACGGACTACTACCCGGCGGCCGTGGCCACCGTAGGCGACCAGATCGTCGTAACCAACAGGCGCGGCATCGACGCGCGCGGCCCGGCCATCACGACCTACAAGGGGCAGGGAACCGTCCCTGTGAGCGGCCACGATACGCACAGCACCACCGCGTCGCTGACGCGCTTCACTCTCCCGAGCGACCCGCGCATCGCGCGCTACACGGCGACGGTCTTCGCTCAGAACGGCTGGGGCCGCAACGACGTCAACCGGTCGTACGGCAGGAGAGCCAGGCCAGTGCCGGTCCCGGCGCGCCTCGGCGACCCGTCCACGATCAAGCACGTCTTCTTGATCGTGAAGGAAAACCGGACCTACGACCAGCTGTTCGGCGACATCGGCAGGGGTAACGGAGACCCGACGCTCACGCAGTTCGGCGAGAAGACCACGCCGAATCAGCACGCGTTGGCGAGGCAGTTCGGTCTCTACGACAACACTTACGACGTCGGCACCAACTCCGCTGAGGGTCACAACTGGCTCATGCAGGGCGACAACCCTGAGTACACCGAGTCGTCCGCAGGTGAGTACGAACGCAGCTATGACACCGAGGAGGACGTGCTGGGCCACCAGCGTTCGGGCTTCCTGTGGACCGCTGTCGAGTCCGCGGGCGCGAGCGCCAAGAACTACGGGGAGTTCGAGTACATGGAGGGAAAGCCGCCCGGGACATGGCAGCAGTACTACTGTGCGAGCAAGAGCGTGGAGAACGGTGGCGACCCCGCCCAGCTGACCGCTCCGGACCTGAAGGGCAACTACGGCTCAGTGATCCCGTCGCTGAATGCGATCGCTGACCCGCAGTCCCCGCCGTTCGATCTCTCGATTCCGGACATCTACCGCTACGAGATCTGGAAGCAGGATTTCCAGAAGCACGGTCTCGCCAACTTCAACATGGCGTGGCTCTCCAGCGATCACACCGGCGGGCCGACGACCCCGGAGGCCGGGGTGGCCGACAACGATCTCGCCACAGGTCAGATCGTCGACACGATCTCGCATAGCAAGTACTGGAAGGATTCCGCCATCTTCGTATTCGAGGACGACAGCCAGGACGGTGCCGACCACGTCGATGGCCACCGTGCCCCGGTACAGGTCATCAGCCCCTGGGCCCAGCACGGCAAGGTGATCAACACCTACTACTCGCAGATCTCGGCGGTACGGACGATCGAGCAGATCCTCGGCGCACGGCCGCTGAACGAGAAGGTCGCTGCTGCGACGCCGATGTACGACGCCTTCACCTCCAGGCCCAATTACCGGCCCTTCAACGCGGTCCCGAACCAGGTCCCGCTCACCGAAGGCATCGCCACCCCGCCGGTCTGTGGTCTCGACACTTTGGGGCAAACCGGCGCCACGGCGGCGGCGGTGAAGAGTGACGAGGCTCGGCAGATCGCAGTGCCCGCGAACGAGAAGGCCACCGCCGCTGCCTGGCAGGCGTGGCTTGGCAGCCAGCACCTCAGCGGCAACGGTGCGATCCCCGACTACGCGAACCCGGAGCAGATGAACCGGTACACGTGGTACCGGGCCCACGGATGGAAGGTGCCCTACCGGGGCGACTCGAAGATCTACGCTCCAACGCAGGTCCCGGGTGCCTACATCCCGAGCTCAGAGCACTGAGGAGTCTCCGCACCACAGCTGAACAGCATCGCAAGGTGACGGCTCGCCGGAGATCCGGCGGGCCGTCAACTCTTCTGTGCAGTTCACCGGTTTCAGCTGTGCCCGCAAGAACATGGACCCCGAAACACGGGCCGGACAGATAGGCAGCGTCGTGTCACTAGCCAAAGGTGCAACGGGCCAGCCACCGATTCCACAGCCCGGGATAGCCCGAACGCCGCAGG
>JAFAZZ010000457.1 GCA_019239375.1 Solirubrobacterales bacterium
ACTCGAGACGCCAGGCAAGATCACCTTCGGGGTGATCGCCTCCCTTGTCGACGAGATCGTGACGGTGAGCGACGCCGAGATCATCGACGCGATGCGGCTGCTGTTCGAGCGCGTAAAGCTCGTGGCGGAGCCGAGCGGCGCCAGCGCATTCGCCGCCGTACTTGCCGGCCGCGTGCGGGACGAATCGATTGGCGTCGTGCTCTCCGGTGCCAACGTGTCAGCTGAGCGCTTCGCCGAACTGATGGCCGCCGGCTGAGCGCCCTGGGCGAGCCGCATCGAGAGCCTCAGATCTTGCGCCCGCTCGTGCGCATCGGATACGGTCACGAGTGGAGCACGAGGGCCGCCGGGACAACTAGAAGCTCGAGGAGGGCAGCATGACGATCATGTTCGTTCGCCACCATGTCGCCGACTACGATGCTTGGCGCCGTGTCTACGACGGCGTCGGTGACATGCAGCGCCAGCGCGGGGTGACCGAGGAAGCGGTCTACCGCGCCGACGGTGACCCGAACGACGTGCTGGTGATGCATCGGTTCAGCAGCTCAGATGAGGCGCACTCCTTCTTGGAGAATCCTGACCTGCGCCAGGCGATGACAGATGCCGGCGTGGACCCCGGTTCGCTACGGGTCGAGTTCTACGAACAAACCTGACGGCACGGCGGGCGAGTTCGAAGGCTGGCGCCGCGCGTAGAAGGGCCGCTGCAGCGGCCCGTAGCCCCTACGAGCGCGAGCCGGTCGTCGTGGTCGCGATGCCGGCGCGTCGACCGGGTCGCAGCAGTGGCAGCGTCGTCTCCTCCGCAAACTGCTCTCCGGTCACGCCGGTGACGAAGTGGCCGCCGCGGATGAGCCCCCGGGCTTCGAGTCGGCGAAGGGCCCAGAGCACCTCGCGCCACGGGATTGCGAGCCGCTCCTCGAGGTAGACGTCGCGGCAAACGACTCCCCAGCGCCGTAACAGCTGCCACGCGACCATCTCGGCGAGCTCCTCAATCTCTTCGCACGGCTGCACGGCGGGCAGCAGGGTCCACCGGCCCTCGACGGCGTGCCGCCACGGGCCGCGGCGCCCACCGGAGGCGGCCCGGGAATACGAAGGCGTTCGCTGCCGGCGCGCGAAGCGCGAGCGGGCGCTCAGGAGCGAGCGGACGGCGGCCCATCCGTCGGCGGTGATGAGCCCTCTCGCCACGCCGTCCCACAGTCCTTCCTCGACCTCGGTGGGCAGGAGGTTGGTGACCGTCCGCAGGTCCGAATGAAACAGTGCGCCGTGTCCGCGCAGCGCGTCGAGCACTTGCCGCCCGGCTCCGGCGCCGGGCTCGGCCGGCGCGCCCGCACCACGGTGCGCCTGCAGGAGCCAGGGCAAGTCCTCGCGCAGCATGAATGTGATCGGTGTGCGCCGGGAGGGCGTCTTCGGCGCCCCGGCCGGACGGTCAGCCGAGAGTTCGTCCCCGTCCCTGACCGGCTCCAGGACCGACAGCCGACCCCACGCGACCTCCCCGGACAGGCACAGAGCGTCCAGCCATTCAGGCCGGTAGGCCGCGACGCGTTCGGCGAAGATGCGTTCCCACTCCCCCGCGGCCCGCTCAAACCCCTGCAGCTGCTCGATCACCTCGGCCAGTCCCGCCCGCCCGTTCAGCTGCGCGCCCGGGGCCGTGTGCGACCAAGCCGCGAGGAACGACTGCCACTCTTCCTGAGTCATCGGACGGATGGCCGCGCGTCGGCGCTCACGGGTGTAGGAGTGAATGCGGGCCAGCAACCGGCGGGCGCACCACTGCTCGCCACGGTCGGCCTCGAATCGACCGGCCACCGCGAAGCCGCGCGCTCGCAGGGCCTCGAGCGCGATGGTCACGCTCGATGGTGAGAGCCCCGTCGCGGCAGTGAGGTCGTCGATTCCGACCGGGCCTGACACCTCCAGATGGCCGCGCACGAGCGTCACTGCGGCGTCGTCCTCGACATCGCGCTGGGGGAGGAGGTCATCCGGAAGCCGGTGATCGGGGACGAACCGCGCTTGGGGGAACAGCGCCTCGAGTTCGGCACGCCGCTCGGTCGCGCCCCAGAGCACTGCACCGTCGCCCACTTGAACCTCGAAGCTGCGCCCGTCTTGTGTGAGGGTTTCGAAATGCAGGGCCCAGTCGGGTCTGGGCCGCGTACCTACCAGCGACAGGAGCACGTCGTGCAGCTCGTCGGGGACCCGGACGTCCGGCGTCGCCTCCGCCCGGACCCGCTCGATCGCGGCAGGATCCAGTCGCCCGAGCTCACGCGGCTCCACCGGCAGGCCCCGGCGCAGCGGTACGGCGCGCGAACGCCGCTCCCCGATCTCGGTGTCCTCGTCGAGGTAGGTGAACGGCGCCCCATTCAGGATCTCGTGGGCGAGAACGCTCGGCTCCACCGTGTCGATGAAGTACAACCGGACGGTGTCCTCCTCAAACCGGCGCACCAGTGCCCCCAGTCCGTCGATGTCCATCGCCTCGTGCAGGCAGTCGTGCAGGGTCTCGCGGACCAGCGGGTGATCGGGAATCTCGATCGGACCGGCCGGCGCGTTGTCCTGACACGCGGCGAGAGACGGGAAGACGGCAGCCATCAGGTCGTCCGACTCCATGCGCTGGATGTTGAACGGGTTGACCTTTCCGCCCTTTCGGCGCAGCACGGCGAGCGAGCGGTTGAGATTCCAGCGCCACCGCGCCGTGAACATGGGGCTGCGGAGGACCGCCTGCGAGACGGCGTCTCGCACGTTGTGCGAGCGCAGGAACGCCGGCACGTCCTCGAGCGGGAACGAGTGCTGCGGGCCGAGCGAGAGCAGCACCGCGTCGTTGCTCGCCGCAGCCTGGAGCTCGAAGTCGAACGTGAGGCAGAACTTCTTGCGGAGCCCGAGGCCGAGAGCCCGGTTGATCCGCGCGCCGAGTGGGCTGTGCACGATCATCTGCATGCCGCCGGTCTCGTCGAAGAACCGCTCGAACACTATGTCGTCCTTCGTCGGCAGCACTCCGCCGAGCGCGGCGCGTCCCGCTTGTAGATAGTCCACG
>JAFAZZ010000195.1 GCA_019239375.1 Solirubrobacterales bacterium
GCTCGACACGCTGAACCCGCCGGTTCGAGTCCTCGCGCCACCGGCGCACCAGTCCCTTGCGCTCCAGCGCGTTCAGATGATGGGTGAGGGTGGCGCCGGTGATCCCGAGGCCTTCGGCGAGCTCGGATTGGGTGCCCCACGCCTGCGTGCGGACCAGGAGCAGCACCTGCCACGTGGACGCCGAACCACCCGCCTCCGCCATCGCCCGCTCGAATGCCTGACTCACCACCCGCGCCGTTCGGGCCAGGCGCAGTCCAATCGGCGGCACAGACGGGCGAGCGCTCACGAGAACAGAAATGATACCAGGTCCTCTTGACATCGAAGAATTAGATATCTAAGTTTTCTGCCTCTAACGCTTCACTCGAGAAGGAGCCGCATGCCCGCTCAACCTACTCTCCTCACCGCAGCCACGGATCTGGCCACCGACACGACGTCCGAGCTGTTCCGCGCGGCCGACCGCGGCGTCGGGGTGTCGTTCTTCATAAACCACACGCGTCCCGGTGCGGAGGTTGCGCCTCATCGCCACCCCTATCCCGAGGTGTTCGTGGTCCAGGCCGGCAAGACCGTCTTCACCGTGGAGGGCGACGAGCTGAGCGCCGTCGCCGGCCAGGTTGTCGTGGTTCCAGCCGGCGTGGCGCATGGGTTCCGAAACGCGACCGAAGCGGTGGTCGAGATGCTCAGCATCCATCCCGTCGCCGAGATGGAGACCGAATGGCTGGAGGAGTCATGACCACCACGCCCACCACGCCCACCACGCCCGCCATGCCCGCCGCGTCCGCCACGCCCGCCACGCCCGCCGCGCCCGCCGCGCCCGCCACGCCCAGCTCAGGCGCGCGCAGGATCGCCTTCGCCGCGATCGTGCTGGCGATGCTGCCCGCGGTGCTCGATCAGACCATCCTGGCCACTGCGCTGCCGACCATCGCCGCCGACCTCGGCCGCCTGAGCGACGTCTCATGGGTGATCTCGGCCTACGTGATCACCGCGGCGGCGACCACGCCCCTATGGGGAAGGCTCGGCGACCGCGTGGGCCGTAAGCGCGTGCTCGAGATCTCGCTAGTGTGGTTCCTCGGCGCCTCCGCCGTGTGCGGGGCGGCGCAGGACATCACCTGGCTGATCGTCTCGCGGGCCGCTCAGGGCGTAGCGGCCGGCGGCCTCATGACCCTCGCCTACGCCGCGGTTGGCGACCTGGTCTCCCCGCGGGAGCGGGCGCGCTATCAGGGCTACATCGCGGCAACGTTCGCCTTCGCTACCGTGATCGGACCGCTGATCGGCGGCGTCCTGGTCCAGCAGGCGAGCTGGCGCTGGGTGTTCTACGTCAACCTGCCGCTCGGCGCCGCCGCGCTCGCCGGCCTGGAGCTTCGGCTGCCGGCTCCGGAGACCTCGCGGCCGACCGCCGCGCTCGCCGGCCTCGAGCTTCGGCTCCCGGCCCCCGCGAGCGCGCGGCCGACCGCCGCGCTCGACATCGGGGGTGCCGCTCTGCTGGCCGGTTCGACGATCGCCTTGATGCTCGCCTGCATCTGGGGCGGCGACCGCTACGCGTGGACCTCGGGGACGATCCTCGGGCTGATCGCCGGCGCGCTCGTCCTCGCGCTCGCCTTCATCGTCCGCGAGCGTCGGGTAACCGATCCCCTCCTGCCGCTCGAGGCTGATGCGCTCGCGGACGGTGGCGGTCTCGAGCGCGGCCCTGTTCCTGACCACCGCCGCGCTGTTTTCGATCACGGTGTTCGTGCCGCTCTACCTCCAGACCACCACGGGCGCGACGCCAACCGAGGCCGGGCTGCTCCTCGCGCCCATGATGCTGGGCATCACCCTCTCCACCAACCTGGCCGGACGCGCGATCGCCCGGACCGGGCGCTACAAGCGCTATCCGATCATCGGCCTGGCCGCCATGGGCGTGGCCCTGGGCCTGTTGGCCACGCTCGCCCCACACCCCAGTCCGGCCCGGATCGCCGCAACCCTGGTCCTGTTCGGCCTCGGCTTTGGCATGGTCGGGCAGGTGCTGATCGTCGCCGTGCAGAACGGCGTCGAGCGCCGGCAACTAGGAATCGCGATGGGCACGACCACGTTCTTCCGCGGCCTCGGTGGTGCGGTCGGGGCGGCGGTCCTAGGCGCGATCTTCACCGCGCGGACCGGCGCCAGCAGCACGGTCGCGGGCCTGCAGCATCTCGGCACGGCTGCCCGCATCGACGTCATCCACGGCGTCCAGACCGTGTTCCTGTGCGCGGCGCCGATCGCCGCCGTCGCGCTGGCAACGGTCCTCCTCCTCAGGGAGGTGCCGCTCGACGCACGCGAACCGATCCAACATCGTCTGCCGGCGCTCACCCCTCAGCGAAGCGCCGCTCGAGCTCCTGGATCTCCGGCAGGCCGATGAACTCGAGGAACTCGTCGAACGGCGGTAGCGAAGGCAGCAGCTCGATCGGTGTGCCCTCGGCTTTGAGCCGCGCCAGCGCGTCCCGCATCGCCGCCGTTGCGCTCAGCAGCACGGTGAGCGGGAAGATCACCAGCGAGAAGCCAAGCTCCCGCAGACGCTCATAACCGAGCGGCGGTGTCTTGCCCCCCTCGGCATAGTTGAACAGGAGCGGCACGCCTGGAAAGGCACCAGCCACCGTCTCGATCTCCGTCTCCGACTCCGGCGCCTCAACGAAGAGCGCGTCAGCTCCCGCCTCACGGTACATCCGCGCCCGCCCAATGGCCGCCTCGAGCCCTTCGACCGCGCGCGCGTCGGTCCGCGCGATGATCAGGAAGTCCGGCGAGCGCCGCGCCGCCACCGCCGCCGACACCTTGGCCGCCATCTCGGCGGCCGGGACCACCTGCTTTCCCGACATATGCCCGCACTTCTTGGGCATCACCTGGTCCTCGAGGTGGATGGCGGCCACCCCGGCGGCCTCGTACTCGCGGACGGTCCGGATCACGTTGATCGAGTTCCCGTAGCCGGTGTCGGCATCGGCCACCACCGCGATGTCGACCGCTTCGGCGATACGCCGCGCGTTGTCCACCATCTCCGGCAGCGTCATCAGCCCGACGTCGGGCCGGCCCAGCCGGGCAGCGGCGCTGCCGAAGCCGGTCATGTATGCGGCCGAGAACCCCGCCTCCTCGACCAGCCGGGCGCCGAGGGCGTCATAGCAGCCTGGGGCGAGCACCATCTCGCCGGCCTCGAACTGCTCACGCAGACCGCGGGCCGTTCCCGCCGCCGAGCCGAGTAGCCGCGCCATCGAGAAGAACGTCAGTCTCCAGTCGGCTTCACGCCCGCCGCCTCGACCATGAGGATCGCCGTCCGGCCCGGGGCGCGCGTCCGATGCTCGACCCGTCGCGGCACGGTGTAGCCCTGGTGCGGGCCGAGCACGACCGTGTCGCGGTCCTCGAGGTCGATCAGCAGCTGGCCCTCGAGCACTAGGAAGAACTCGTCCGTGTCGCCGTGGTGGTGCCAGTGGAAGTCGCCTTCGATCACCCCCAACCGAACGACCGCATCGTTGACCGTGGTCAGGGTCTGGTTGAACCATGGCTCGTGCGCAGCGATCTCCGCCGGCAGGTCGATCAGCGTCAAGCTGCCGAACTTGTCGTCCAGCTGGATGTCGTAGTCGCTCATCGCGCCCCCGCTGACTCCAGGCGTCCGTAGAGGTCGTCGAGATCGCCGGGGTCCGGACGCCACCGGCCGCCGGCCGCATTCGCGCGCACCTGCTCGGGCTTGGTCGCTCCAGCGATGACCGAGGCAACCGCGGCGTGCGCGAGCAGTGCCCCGATCGCGACCTCGACCATCGAGACGCCGCGCTCCTCCGCGAACCGCGCCACCGCCTCGACCACGTCGAACTGCTCCGAGCTGCCCACCGAGTCGCGCTCGGCCAGGCGCGTCCCAAACGGCGCGTCCTCGCCGCGCCGGTACTTGCCGGTCAAAAGCCCCGAGGCCAGCGGGTAATAGGGAACGAAGCCGAGCCCGAGCCGCTGGCACACTCCGAGCACATCGTGCTCGGCATCACGCACGAGCAGGCTGTACTCGTTCTGGATCGCGGTGAACCGGGTGAGTCCCCGATCACGCGCCACCGCGTCGGCCTGCTCGATCTGCTCGGCGCTGAAGTTCGAGGCGCCGATCGCGCGGACGCTGCCGGCCCGGACAAGCTCGTCGAGCGCCTCGAGCGTCTCGCCGATCGGAGTCATGCCGTCGGGCCTGTGGTACCAGTAGAGATCGATCACATCGGTGCGAAGCCGCCGCAGCGACCGTTCGCACGCTGCGCGGATGTAGGCAGGCGATCCGCGGGGGCCGCGACGGTCGCCCATGTCCATGCCGAACTTAGTGGCCAGCACGACCTGCTCGCGGCGGGCGGCCAGGACCTCGCCGAGCAGTTGCTCGCTGCCGCCGCGGTTGCCGTACGTATCGGCGGTGTCGATGAACGTGATGCCCTCCGCGAGCGCGGCGTCCACCACCGCCCGCGTACCGGCCAGATCGACCCGCCGCCCGAAGTTGTTGGCCCCAAGGCCGACCGCCGAGACCTCCGGCCCGAGCACGCCGAGTGACCGTCTGGGCAGATCGGAGGACATCACGTGAGGTCTATAGCAGAGCGGCTCAGTGGGCCGGCACTCCCACCAGCGCCCGCAGTGCCTTGCGATCCAGCTTCCCCACCGCCGTCAACGGGATCGCGTCGACGATGTGCACCTCGCGCGGGTACTTGTAACCGCCGATCCGCCCGCGCGCCCATTCGACCAGCTCCTCCGCATCCACCGCACCGGGCTCGCGCGGCGCCACGAACGCGACCACCTCTTCGCCGTGTCGCTCGTCCGGACGTCCGACCACGGCGGCGCCCACAACCAAAGGATGCTCGAGCAGCGCGTCCTCCACGTCGCGTGGATACACGTTGAAGCCACCTCGGATGATCAGGTCCTTCTTGCGGTCGACGATGAACAGATACCCCTCCTCGTCGACGTAGCCGATGTCCCCGGTGTGCAGCCATCCATCCCGGATCGCCTCTGCCGTGGCCTCGGTCGAGCGCCAGTAGCCGCGCATCACCGCCGGCGAGCGGACGCACACCTCGCCGGCTTGGCCGGGTGGCAGCTCATGGTCCTCCTCGTCGAGGATCGCGAGCACTGCGCCGGGGATCGGCAGGCCGACCGAGCCCGGCTTCTCGTGCCCGACCGGGTTGGTCGAGATCAACGCCGCGGTCTCCGTCAGTCCGTAGCCCTGGCGAATCCTCATCGAGGGGATACGTCGCTCGAGCTCGGCGGCGGTCTGCGGCGCCAACGGTGCCGCCCCGCAGCCCAGGTATTGCAGCGACGACAGGTCGAACTCCTCGAGCGGTTGGGCCAGGAGCAGGTGGATCATCGACGGCACGACCGCGCTCGACTGCACGCGGTGCTCCTGGATCATCTCGAGGAATACGCGCGGGTCGAACCAGCGCAGCAGCACGGTGACCGGCCGCTCGGGCGAGTGCATGCCGGAGATCGTCACCAGCATGCCGTAGGAGTGAGACAGCGGCAGCGTCATCAACGAGCGAGTCACCCCGCGCACGTGGGAGGCTTCCTGCACGGCCTGCCCGGTGAACGAGAGATTGGCGTGCGAGAGCATCACGCCCTTGGATCGGCCGGTTGTTCCGCCGGTGTAAAGGAGCGCGGCCAGGTCGTCGTCGTCGCGCGGGAAGATCGCCCCCGGCTCGGCCTCCTCGAGGGCGCTGAAAGCGGCCGACCCGCTCGAGATGACATGGCGGACGTGGTCCAGCCCCGCCACCGCCTCGCGCACCTTCTCCGTCAGCTCGGGTGTGGTGATGATCGCGCTCGCCTGCGAGTCGGCGATTACGTGACGCAGATCCTCCACCGGGAGCAGGAAGGTGGCCGGCGTGACCACCGCTCCGGTGCGCCAAACCGCCTGATAGACGACGGTCACATCCGGGCAGTTGGCCATGCTCACCACCACCCGCTCCCCAGGCTCGACGCCCAGTGCGCTGAGACCGGTGGCGATCCGACACGCGCGCGAGAACAGCTCCGCCGAGCCGTACCAGCGTCCCTCGAACCGCAACGCGAGATAGTCGCCGCGGCGCTCGAACGCTTCCTCGGCAAGCCGGGCCAGGTTGCGCGTAGCCATCAGGGATGACCGCCGGGAAGGCCCGCCTGGCGCAGCAGCCGGGCCATCTCGTAGAAGCCGTTCTGAAAGTCGGTCAGCTCGTGCGGCGGAGCCGCCGCGCCGATGGGGTCTGAGAAACGCGCTTGCGTCCACGTGTTTCGCCAGTCCGAGACTGCCTTCACCACGTCGGAGTCTTTTGGCACATCGCTCCGCGGCCCGCTGTCGCGCAGTAAGTAGCCCAGGTGGTTCGCCGCGGCCGCCCGCGCGGTCATGGCCGGGATCTCGCCGTCCACCTGGCAGAACCGGGTGAAGATCGTCTTCATGATCGCGGTGTGGTCGAAGTGAAAGTCCATTCCGAGCAGAGCGGTTGACGTCGACCCCGGCTCGACCAGCGGCGAGACGAGCAGCGCCGGGACGCGCACGCCGAGGCGCCGGAAATCCGGATGCTCGTCGGCCGCCGTCGGCGGCGAGACGTGGTCGTAGAAGCCGCCGTGCTCGTCGTAGGTGATGATCAGGAGGGTCTTCGCCCAGCTCGCCGCGTTCGCGCTCAGCGCGTGGTAGACGGTCAGGGCCAGGTCTTGCCCCGCGATCACGTCCGACGGCGGGTGGTCGTCGTTAGAGTCCGGCGCGAGCACGCGCAGATCCTTGAAGCGCGGGTCGATCCACGAGACCGCCGCGAGGTTGCCTGCGGCGACGTCGTCCAGCAGCGAACCCTTCTCGGTCAGCTTCCCGACGACCTCCTCACGGATCGAGAGCTTCCGGGCGTCGACGTACCCGAAGCGATCGTGATGGCTGAGCCGGTACTCCGGATCCGCTGCCCGCAGCGTGGCGGGGTCGAACGAGTACCAGCGCCAGTCTACCTTCGCCTCGTCGAGATAGCGGACGAACGTGGGCAGGTCGTAGATCGGCGGCAGGGCGTCATCGCGGCTGCCGGCAGACTGCCCGCACAGCGCGTACAGCCGGTTCGGCCACGTCGCGCCCGGGACCGAGCTGAACCATCGGTCGACCACGCAATACTCGGCGGCCAGGTGGTCGTAGACGGGCAGGTCCTCGCTGTTGTAGTAGCCCATGACCAGACCCGGGCCGGGCACCGGCACCTTAAGCTTGGCCGCCCGCGCCTCCGAGATCCGCGCGAAGTTCTCCACGAAGCCCTGCCCACCGCCGGACAGCTGCTCGTCGACCGATTCACCCGAGTGGTCCGGGTCCTCGGCCTCGCCGGTGAATGCCGTCCGGTCCAGGTGGTGGATGGGATACCGCTGCCCTCCGTGCTCGTTGAAGTTGACGTCCGGCCCGCGCAGGCCGTCGATGTCGGTCCGGCCCCGGCCACCCTGATCGGCTGGCAGGGACAGGTAGCCGAGCATGTGGTCAAACGAGCGGTTCTCGAGCATCAGCACCACGATGTGGTCGATCTGGGACAGCCGGCTCGCCGCCTCATCGTTCGGCGCGGGGATACGCTGCTCGGGCGCCGCTGGCACCGCGGCTGCGGCGATGTCGATCACCTGCCGCAGCCGCTCGGGCAGCAGATGGGCCACACCCCGCAGCGCGGCTCGGTCTGTTTCCCCCCACATGTGCCCAGCGTCCTTCACACGATCAACAGGAGCTTTCCGGTCGTCTTGCGCGCCTCGAGGTCCTCGTGGGCCTGGCGCGCCTGCTCGAGCGGGTAGCGGGCGCCGATTCGCACCTCGAGCTCGCCGGCCGCGATCAGCCCGAACAGCTCCCGCGCATGCTCGTCCAGCAGCTCCGGCGTGCGCGTGTAGGTCTGGAGCGTGGGGCGCTGGACGTACCACGACCCGGCAACCAGCATCGCGGGATCGATCGGGTCGGGCCTGCCGCTGGCGGCGCCGTAGAGGATCATCCGGCCGGTTGGCCGAAGCGCCTTGAAGCCCTCGAGGAACGTGGACTGGCCGACGCCGTCATACACCGCCGCGACGCCCTCGCCGCTGATCTTCTTGGCCCGCTCGGCGAAGCCGTCGTAGCCGATCGTCTCGTCGGCGCCGGCCTCGCGCGCCAGGCGCGCCTTCGCGTCCGTGGAGGTGGTGGCGATCACCCGGCCGCCCCGCGCCTTGGCGATCTGGGTCAGGAGCTGCCCGACCCCGCCGGCCGCGGCGTGCACCAGCACCCAGTCTCCGTGAGCGATCGGATATGAGTCGGCCGCCAGGTAGTGCGCGGTCATGCCCTGCAGCAGCGCCGCGGCTGCCACCTCGGAGGCCAGGCCGTCGGGCACCGGAACCAGCTTGTCGCGCGGGGCCGACACCTGTTCGGCGTAGCTGCCGGCGACGTGCGCCCAGGCCACCCGCTCGCCCGTTTCGTGGATCTTTCCGGCGCCCTCGACGCCGATGATCGCCGGAGGCTCCGAGCCGTAGCCGCCGCCCTGGCGCTCGTACACGTCGCGGTAGTTGATGCCGATCGCCTCGACGTCGACCAGCACCTCACCCTCGCCGGGCGCGGGCGCCGGCATCTCCTTGAGCTCGAGCACCTCGGGCCCGCCGTTTCGCTCGAAGACGATCGCTCGCATCCCGGACGGGAACGCTATCTCAGAGCGTTTTTCTGGGCCGCCTGCGGCGGCGTCCATGGGGCCGGGAGGGCCCGTCCGGTCCCGTACGATCCCCGCCTCGCGGAGCGGCATCCGCCGCCCGAGGGAAGACGCACGCTGTCGCCCGAGGGAAGACGCACGCTGTCGCCCGAGGGAAGACGCATGGTGTCGCCCGAGGGAAGACGCATGGTGTCGCCCGAGGGAAGGCCCACGCCGTCTCTCGGGGGCCGGGCGTGGACGCCCGATTCCACGTCAGTCGTTCATTCGCTGGGCGAGGACTCGCGCTCGCCGCGACGGATGCTCTGGGCCTCGGCCCACATGTCCTCGGCCTCCTCGCGGACCCGCGCGAAGGCGA
>JAFAZZ010000259.1 GCA_019239375.1 Solirubrobacterales bacterium
CGCGAGCGGGTTCTGGCCCGGATCCGTGCGTTGGCGGCCGACTATGAGCCGCCGCTGCGCCTCGGCTACATCAACGAGGCATACGTCTACGAGCGGCGTTAGCTCACGTGGCGGGAGGAGGCGGCGCTCGCCGGTAACCGGAAGGACACGGCGCTCGCAGGGAGGAGGAAGGAGGCGGCGCTCGTCCGGGAGGAGGAAGGAGGCGGCGCTCGCCGGGCACCGGGAGGAGGGCCTATCCGCGCCCCGAATATCGGGGCATGGCCACCGTCCAGCCCGCTCGACCGATCGCCGAGCTGACCTTCGACTTCCTCGGTCATCTCGAGCTCGAACGGGGGCTGTCGCGCAACACCCTCGAGGCCTACCGCTCCGACCTGCAGCAGTTCGCCGCTTTCCTCGAGCACCGCGAGCTCGACCCGCTCAAGGTCAAGCCCGTCGACTTGCTGGATTTCGTATCGGAGCTCGCCACAGGCGGCACGGGCCGGTCTGCGGCGGCGCCCGCGACGCTCCAGCGCAAGATCGCCTCCCTGCGCTCGTTCTACCGCCACCTGCGCCGTGAGCAGATCATCGACCACGATCCCGCCGCCGAGCTGCGCCCCCCACGCTCCGGCGCGCGGCTCCCCCAGGTTCTCAGCCGCGACGAAGTGACCACGCTGCTCGGGCAGCCGCGTGGAACCAGCCCAGCTGCGCTCCGGGACCGCGCGCTGCTCGAGACGATGTATGCCTGCGGGCTGCGGGCGTCGGAGGCCGTTGGTCTCGCGTTGTCCGAGCTCGACCTCGAGGCAGGCATCCTGCGGGCGCGGGGCAAGGGCTCTAAGGAGCGGATCGTCCCGGTGGGCGGCAAGGCGACCGAGGCCTTGGGCGCCTATCTCGAGCATGCCCGACCCCGGCTCGTCGGTGTCCGCCCGGAGCGGCGCGTGTTCGTGAACTTGCGCGGCGGCGGTCTCTCGCGCCAAGGCCTCTACAAGATCGTGCTCCGTCATGCCCGGAGCGCCGGGCTGGAGCGCAGGATGAGTCCCCACACGCTGCGCCACACCTTCGCCACCCATCTTCTCGCCGGTGGCTGTGATCTGCGCTCCCTGCAAGAGATGCTCGGCCACGCCGACATCGGCACGACTCAGATCTACACCCACCTATCGACCGAGCGCCTGCGCGACGTCTATTTCGAAGCCCACCCCCGGGCGCAGATCTCGCGACGGTCGTAGCTCGGATCCGCGCGAGTCCTTAGAGTCCCCCGGGTGGGGATTGCCACCCTGGATCAAGGCCGCCGACGCGAGGTCGAGCTTGGGCACCTTCGAGCCCGGTGGACGTTCGTCGGCGAGGCCGCCGGATGCGTGAACGTGGGCGTCCGGCGGATCGAGCTGCCGGCCGGCCGGTGGTCCACGCCGGCCCACGAGCACGGGCGCGACGAGGAGATCTTCTTCGTGCTGAGCGGTCGCGGCCTCTCGTGGCAGGACGGCGAGGTGGCCGAGATCCGCCCTGGTGATTGCATCGTCTACCTCCCCGGCGCCGGCGCCCACACCGTGCGTGCGCTCGAGGAGACGGTCCTGCTTGCCTTCGGTGAGCGCAACGAGGATGAGAGCGTCGGGTTTCCGCGACTCGGAATGTCCTACGTCGGCAGCCGGATGGTCGAGTCCCTGCCGGGATCGGTCGGGGAGACGCCGATGCAGTTCGTCCGCGAGGCCGAGCTCGGGCCCCCACCGCTCCCGGACTCGCCGGGGCCACGGCCACCCACGATCGTCAATGTAGATGACGTCGAGGCGGTCACTATCGAGCGGCCCCGAGTGGCGCGCACCCGCCGAAACCTCGGCCGGGCCGCCGGTTCGCTAGCCACAGGCCTCCAGCACGTGGTGGTGATGCCCGACAAGGACTCCGCGCCGCCGCATTGCCACTCGCTCGAGGAGGAGATCTTCGTGATCCTGGACGGCGACGGAGTCGTCGTGCTCGGCGAGGAGCAGATCGAGGTCCGACCGGGACACGTCATCTCGCGCCCGGCGGGGACCGGCATCGCGCACGTGTTCCGGGCCGGCGCCAGGGGGCTCACCTACCTCGCCTACGGCATGCGCAACCCCGCCGACGTCTGCTACTACCCGCGCTCGGGCAAGCTCGCGTTCCGCGGCCTCGGCGTGATCGCCCGGCTCGAGCGGCTCGACTACTGGGACGGGGAGGATTGAGGCGAGCTGACGGGCGCCGGGCCGGCCGGCGGCCCGGCGATTCGGAGCGCTAGACGGCATGCCCGAACTGCCCGAAGTCGAGACGATCCGCCGCCAGCTCGCGCCGCACCTGAACGGGCGGACAATCGTCGAGGCGCAGATCCTCGACCCGCGCTGGACGCGCCCGTCCGCGCCGGCCGCGGTCGAGGCCGAGCTGCGCGGCGCGCACGTCGAGCGGGTAAGCCGCGCCGGCAAGTACCTGGTGTGGTCGCTGTCAGGCGAGCGGTACCTGCTCATGCATCTGCGCATGACCGGGACGCTCCTGTTCGATCCCTTCGCCCCACCGCCCCACACGCGGGTGCTGTTCGGTCTCGACGACGGACATCGCCTCGCCTACGTCGATCCCCGTCGCTTCGGCACCGGCCATCTGCTTCTGGGCGAGGCGGCCCGAGACGACTACCTGGCCACGCGGATCGGGATCGAGCCGCTCACACCCGAGTTCACGGCTCAGCACCTGCGCTCGCTGGGGCAGGGACGCACCGCGCCCGTCAAGGCATTCGTCCTCGACCAGCGGCGGGTCGCCGGCGTCGGCAACATCTACGCCGACGAGGCGCTGTTCCTCGCCGGTATTCATCCGTTGCGGGCGGCCGGGCGTCTCAGCGCCGGCGACTGGGCGCGCCTGCGGGACGGGATCGAGGAGGCGCTGAGCGCCGGCATCGAGGCAAAGGGCGCCTCGATCGACGACTTCCGCCATCTCGACGGCGCCCGCGGCTCATTCCAGGACCGGTTCCTCGTGCACCGCCGAGCCGGGCAGGCGTGCCCGCGGTGCGGCCGGACGATCCGCAAGATTGTGGTCGGCGGGCGCGGGACCTACGTGTGCGAACGCTGCCAGCCGCGGCCGCGCCAGCGCCGCGCCGCGTCGTCGGATGTGCGTGGGTCGAGCGCGCCGGTCTCGGAGACCTAAACCCCGCGCCCTGTGCCGTCTTCCCAGGCCGGCGGCGTCGTCTTCCCAGCCGGCGGCGTCGTCTTCCCGGGCCGGCGGCGTCGTCTTCCCAGCCGACGGCGTCGTCTTCCCAGCCGACGGCGCGGTCAAGCGGCCGGCCCGTGAGCGCGCTCCACGAGCGCCGCAGGCGCCGGCCGCGTGTCAGGCCCGAGGCCCCACACCAGCCGCATGAGCGACCAGACGATCGCGCTGCCGTGCGGGTCATCCGCGCCAGTGGCGATCGCCAACGCCGCGGCAGCGCGTGCGGGCCAGGCGATGCGCGTGCCATCCATGGCCTCTAGCTTCGGCGCGCAGGAGCCCTAAACGGTTAACGATCTGGATCAGACCTGTTTAAAAACTGTTTCGGCCCGATGCAGGGGCGGGCGCAAAACAGCTGCCCCCTGACGCGGTGCCGGGTCCATGACTGTCGCCCAACCGGGCGGGGCCGGACCTACGCGGCCAGCAGCTCCTGCAGGCGTCCGCCGCGGTCGGCGGCGAGGAGGTCGGTGAAGCCCCCGAGCGTCTGCTCGCCGATGATGATCTGGGGGAAGGTGTACATGCCGGTCCGCTCCTGGAGCTTGGCACGACCGTCCGGGTCCCGTGCCAGATTGATCTCCTCATAGGCGATGCCGCGCTTGGCCAGCAGGGCCTTTGCGCTCGTGCAGAACGGACAAGCCTGGGTGGTATAGAGCGTGACCGGCGTCATAGCTACTTCAAAAAATATAGCGGCGGGATCGTGGCTGGCTCGCTGAAGAGCGAGGCGATCGTGCTGCGCTCGATCCGCTACGGCGAGGCCGACCGGGTCCTCCACCTGTATACCCCGGGCTATGGCCGCTTAGCCGCGATCGCCAAGGGGGCCCGGCGCGCGCGCAGCCGGTTCGGGGCGCGGCTCGAGCCGTTTTTCTACATCCGCGTGATCCTGCACGAAGGCCGCGGCGACCTGCACACCGTCACCGGCGTCGACACGGTGGCGGCACACGCCAGCCTGCGCGATCATGCCGCGACGCTGGACGCCGCCGCCCGCGCCTGCGACGCAGTGGCGCGTTTGTTCGAGACGCCCGAGCCCCATCCTGAGGTGTTTCGCCTGCTCGCCAACGAGTTGGCGCTCCTCGATTTCGATCCGTCGCACGCGCGCGCGGCCACCGGGCTGGCCTTTCGCCTAAAGCTCCTGCTCGCTGCGGGCATCGTTCCCCAGCTCGGCTCGTGCGCCGGCTGTGGCGAGTCAGAGCACCTGCAAGGGTTTTCCGCTGCCGCCGGCGGCGTCGTGTGCAGCTCGTGCGAGGCGGCGGCCTTTCCGCTCGGCCTCGAGTCTCACAGCTTCCTGGTCGGTGCGCTCGGGCGCCCGCTTGCGCAGGCGCCCGATGCGTCCGAGCTGGCGCTGGCCCAGGCCGAGCGCGCGATCACCGAGACGGCCGAGCATCATGCCCACGTGCGGCTCCGCCCGCTGGTGCGCCGGCACTGATCGACCGGCATGCCTGGGATAAGACGCTCAGCGGCTGGCGCTCGAGAGGAGGAACCGGGCCGGAATGACGGCGCTGCGTATGACCTCGGGCCGGTTCCTGTGGCTCCGCTCGTAGTCAGCTACGGCTTGTGCGCGTTGAAGGTCGCCATCGTTGAGCACAGCCTCGATCTCAGTCACCGTCAGCTCGTCATACCCGGGCCAGGGCTCCTCGTTGCGTAGCTGGCTGATCCGGGTTAGGACATCGTTGCGGTTCTCGCTGCTGCGTTCATGAGCGTCGATCTTGGCCAGTTCCGCCTGGGAGAGCTGCGGCAGCCTGCCGGCTATCTCCTCGGCGCTTAACGAGCCGTAGCGCTGGATCGGCAGGTCCTCCCGGGAGCGCGCGGCATGCTGGCGCTGCCGTTCGGCCTGCCTCGAGCGGCGGGCCGGGCCCGCCTGTCGAGTTGTGTCCCTGGCCCGCGCCCGCGTCGTCGGCGGCGTCTTGTCGGAACCCTCCGCCTTCTCGTCCTGCGGCGTCTTGGTGGCCCGCCCCGTCTTGTTGGCCCGCGCCGCCTCGTTGGCCTGCGCTGTCTTGTTGGCCTGCCGCGTGACCTCGCGCGCGGCGTCGGCGGCAGCCGTCATCGTGATGTCATCAGACGGGCGGTGCTCGATTTCCGCCTGCGCGACCGCGTCAGTCAGCTTCGGGATCTCCCGCAGGATGCGCGCCAGCATCCGGTCCTCATCCCGGCGGATGGACGCCGCGAGCCTGGCCGTCTGCGCGTCTCCGACCTGCGCCGCCAGGCGCTCCAGGGCGGTGTAGGTCGCGATCTCAAGCGCCTCGCTCGCGCACGCGTCCTTGGCATCCTTGAGCACCTTCTCAGCCCCGCTGACCCCGCGCCAGAGGTCAAACGGCGCCTTGCTCAACGCAACCATTTGACCAATCACGGCCTCGCTGAGGCCAACCAACGCCTGAAACGGGTTGCCGCCGTGCCCCAGCTCCACGAGACGCTCTCGCAGCCGGCGGGCGTGCTCGCGCGTCTCCTCCAGATGCTTTTCCAGCCCCTCGCGATAAGAACCATGCGGACTGATCGCGATCTGGGACTGGAGAACGCTCACCAGGCCGACCTCGGTCGCGTGCGCCTCGTTCAGGTACTGCACAACCTTCTGCTCTGACTGAGTCATCCAACTGCCTCCATCGTCAATTCGAAAGAACAACCGCTCGCTCTCCTAACCTCACCCCCCGGAGCGAGCATCCCAATCACTCGCCTACCCAACCAACCGCCATCCCAAGCCACCAAAGCCAATTGGCGCTGGATAGGCGCGCGGCAGGCTGTGAAGGCTTCGTCTCCTTGGTCTCGCCCGTCGTCGGCCGGTGTCAGAATCGAGACGATGAGCGGTCAAGTCCTCACCTCGCGCGGCGCGCACCCCGCCGGCCCGGTCGCGGCGGCGTTCGAGCAGCGAATCCGCGCCCGCGAGGATCGCGACCTGGCGCCGAACGCGACGCACTCCTATCCCGCCGACCGGCGGGACGAAGAGCCGGACTGCGGGCTGCGCACCCCGTTCCAGCGCGACCGCGATCGGATCGTGCACTGCAAGGCGTTCCGGCGGCTCAAGCACAAGACCCAGGTATTCGTGGCCCCGGCCGGCGATCACTATCGGACTCGGCTGACCCACACGCTCGAGGTCACGCAGATCTCGCGCACGGTCGCGCGGGCGCTCAACCTGAACGAGGACCTGGTCGAGGCGATCGGCCTCGGGCACGACCTTGGGCATCCGCCCTTCGGCCACGTCGGAGAGGACGCGCTGGACGGCTGCCTGGCCGAGCGGTTCGGGCTGTCGTTCATGCACCACGAGCACTCGCTGCGGGTGGTCGACACGCTCGAGCGCGACGGCCTCGGCCTGAACCTGACGGTGCCGGTGCGCGACGGGATTTTGGCCCACTCGGGCCGGGCGCGACAGCCGGCCACGCCGGAGGGCAAGATCGTCCGCCTAATGGACCGGGTGGCCTACATCAATCACGACATCGACGACGCCCTACGTGCGGGGCTGCTCTCGTCCGGCGACCTCCCGGCTAGGCCGATCGAGATCCTGGGGGACACCGGTCCGACGCGCATCGACATGCTCGTGCACGATCTCGTGGAGAACTCGCAGCCGGCGGGCGACATCGTCCAGGGCGAGATCGTTGGCGGCGCTATGGGTGAGCTGCGTGAGTTCATGTTCGGGCGCGTCTATCTCGGGCCGGAGGCGACCCGCGAGCACGCCAAGATCCGCCAGGTGATCAGATCGCTGTTCGACCACTACTGCGCCCATTCTGGGGAGATCCCCGATTCGATCCCGCCGGGAGAACTTCCGCGCCGCGTCACCGACTATCTGGCCGGGATGACCGACCGGTTCTGCATCCGCACGTTCGAGGCGCTGAGCGTGCCGGTGGCGTTCGCCCCGTGACCCGGTACACGGCCGACTCCCGTGACCGCGTCCGGGACGCGGTCGACATGCTCGCGGTCGTCTCGCAGCACACCGAGCTGCGCCGGGCCGGCGCCAGCGAGTACGTCGGCCGTTGCCCTTTCCACGACGAGCGAACGCCCTCGTTCGGCGTCAACCCGATCGAGAAGGTCTACCACTGCTTCGGCTGTCAGGCCTCGGGCGATGTGTTTACGTTCGTGATGGAGACCGAGGGGCTCGACTTCGTCGGCGCCCTGCAGCTGCTGGCCGACCGATTCGGGGTGGAGCTGCAGACCGAACAGGAGGACCCTCGAGCCGCGGGACGGCGCGAGCGCCGCGAGCGGCTGCACAACCTACTCGGACGCGCGGCCGCCTACTACGCCAGGTATCTCTGGGAGGCGCAGGAGGCGAGGCCTGCCCGCGAATACCTCGACAGTCGCGGCCTGGGCGAGGCGACTCTGCGCGACTTCCGCGTCGGCTACGCCCCCAGCGCCTGGGACCGGATGCTGAGCGCCTCGCGTCGCGCCGGGTTCAGCGACGAGGACCTGCTAGCGGTCGGGCTCGCGCAGCGCTCCAAGACCAGCCTCGGTCGGATCTACGACCGCTTCCGCGAGCGGATCATGTTCCCCTCGACAGACGCGCGCGGCAACGTTCTCGGCTTCGGCGCACGGGCGATGCGCCAGAACCAGCTTCCCAAATACCTGAACACGGCCGAGGGCGAGATCTACCAGAAGCGCAGCGTGCTGTTCGGGATCGACCGCGCCCGCGCCGCGGCTGCCCGGGCGGGCCGGGCGATCCTCGTCGAGGGGTACACGGACGTGCTCGCGCTCCATCAAGCGGGCCTGCACGAGGCGGTCGGGATCATGGGAACCTCGCTCACCGAGGAGCAGATCTCAGAACTCCAGCGCGTGGCCAAGGTTCTGGTGCTGTGCCTCGACGCCGACGCGGCCGGGCAGGAGGCGATGCTCCGGGCGGCACAGCTGGCCAGGAAGCGAAGGCTCGAGCTGCGGGTGGTGCCGCTGCCGGATGGCAGCGACCCGGCCGAGCTGATCGAGCGCGCCGGCATCGACGCATTGCGCGAGCGCGTGGCCGCATCGGTCCCGTTCGTGGCCTTCCACGTCGCGCGGATCCTCGAGCAGGGCGACACCAGCACGGCCGAGGGGCGAGACAGGGCGTTCAGGCAGCTGCTGCCGGCGCTGCGAAACCTGGAACGAGGCGCGTTTGGCGACGAGCTGCTCCGCCGGGTCGCGGGCAGGCTCGAGCTCAGTGAGGCGCGGCTGGCCTCGCTGATCGAGGGGGCGGCCAGGCAGAACGGCGCGAACGGCCCTGCGGACGGGCAACCGGCCGGCTACGGGCCCGCCCACGCTCCGCTCGACCAGGCCGCGCGCGCCGAGCGGACCTTCCTCGCGCTGTGCGTCGCGCTTCCGGAGGCCGGGGCCCGCATGCTGTTCGAGGTCGATCCCGACCGGCTCATCACCAGCGAGGTGATGCGCCGCGCCGCCCGCCACATCGCCGGCCGGACCCACTCCCCCCTGGCCGACCTGCCGCCGGATGATGAGGTGCTGGCCCGCGCGGTCGCCGACTTGGTGGCGCGGGCTGGGCGGGCCGGTCGCCTGAGCGAGGATCAGCTCACGCACGCCCGCCTGGTGCTCGAGCGGGCCAGGCTCGAGCGCGCAATCCGCCGCGCCCGGGCCGAGGGTGCGGTCGGGATCGGCGAGCTGGCCCGGGAGCGCGAGGCGGTGCTCGAGCGGATCCGGCAGGTCGTGGCGCGGCTCGAACGGGCGGTGTGATGCACGTGAGCGGCGGGGGCCGTGGCGCATTTGGCTCCATATGTGCGGAAAATTCGCCACGGCCTCCGGCGGGTAGTGGCGCCGGCGCCCGGACTCAGCGGATCGTCTGGGCGACCGAGGGGCGCGCCGGCCCCGGACTGAGCGGATCGTCTGGGCGTTCGGGGGGCGCGCCGGCCCCGGACTCAGCGGATCGTCTGAGCGACATGCGCCTGGAGCTGGCGCAGCACAGCCCGCCGGAGCCTGGCCAGCTTCACGCCATGCTCGCGCGCGATCCGCCGCAGCGTCCTCCCCGACGCGAGTTCCCGGCGTAGCTCGGCCTGGGAGATCCCCAGGTACTGCGCCACCGCCTTGAGCTCGAACGCGGTGAGAGCCCCGGCAGGTGAGTGCGTCAGGCTTCGCCCGGCCGCGGGAGCGCGCGCCGGCATGATCAGGTCGGTCGGCGGGCGCAGTGGCAGGACCTGCGACGCGAGCGGTGTCTGGTCGAAGTCGAAGTCCTTGGTCAAGTCGCCCAGCTGCGGGGCGTTCTCGCGCACGTCGGGGCGCGGATCGGGCCGGCCGTCCGTCTGCGGGTCAAGGCGCTGCCCTGCGAGGAAGTCGTCCTCGATGAACTTCACGTAAGCGTCGAAGCTGAGCGTCTGGTGGTCGATGAAGCCCGGCCGGGCGTACGGACTGATCAGCAGGCCGGGAACCCGCAGCCCATAGCCCTGCTCGTCCACGCGCGGGGGCGCGGCATGGTCGTAGAAGCCGCCCCAGTCGTCCCAGGTCAGGAAGATCGCCGTGCTGCTCCAGTCGGGGCTCCGCATGATCGCGTTGACCAGCCCCGTGACGTAGCTCTGGCCGGTCGTGATCAGGCCGGGGGGATGCTCGGAGACGGCGCCGTTGGGGGTGACCCAGGACACGGCGGGGAGCGTGCCGGCCTTCGCGTCAGCATAGAAATTCGAGATCGACCTGATGTTGGAAAGCTGGTCGTCCTGCTGGACGGTGGTGAAGTACGGAAGGGGGTTCCAGATACCGGGCGTCTTGGCGCTTTGAGTCGGCTGTGCGCAGGCGATGGCCGCGTTGTTCTCGCAGTCGGGCTCGCTTCCCTTGAACACGTAGTAGCCCCAGCTGACGCCGGATTTGTGCAGGAGGTAGGTGAGGTCGGTCCAGGCGTAGTTCGGGACGGTGGGCACCGGGTTCCCGAGCCGGTGCGAGAAGTCAGGCGGGTAGCCCGGGTTCTCGGGCGCGCTCCGGCAGCTCTCGGGATCGTTTTTGAGCGAGCAGTAGGCCGACCACTCGGACACTAGGTACAGGTGTGAGGGCAGGCTCCAGGACGCATCCGACTGAAACATGTGGTCCTGCAGGACGAAGTCATGGGCGTAGGCCCAATAGTTGGGGATGTCCGAGCCGTCGTGGTAGCCCATCACGTCCGGTGTTCCGCCCGCGTTCCCGCAGGCTGGATTGAACGTCTGCGCACAGCCGGCCATCCCCCTCTCCTGCTCGGTCACGAACCCGTCCATCCGTCCGCCGTTCATGTCGGCTTGCGCGGCGGCGAAGCTGTGAGGCCCGCCGAGGCTGCGGTCTTGGCGGTCATGGAACGGGCGCACGCAGCCGCGGGTCGCGGGGTTGGCGACGCACGGCACCGTCCCGGGGTGGCCGGCCAGCCCGGGAATCCCGTCGGCGCCCGGGTAGGTGCCGAAGTAAGAGTCGAACGAGCGGTTCTCCTGCATGATGACCACCACGTGGCGGATCTTGTGGATCCCGACGAGAGCCGGTGGCGGGGTGATCGTCGTGGTCGTGGTGGCGCTCGAGGTGCTGCTCGAGCCTTCTCCCGTGGTCGTCGCCGGACCGGTGCTCGAGCCCGCTTTGCCTGGACTCTGAGAGCTCCCACCGCAGGCCGACAAGAGCACGGCCGCTCCGAGCAGCAGCGCGAGCAGCACGGGCAGCCACGATTCGGCGCGAGCGGCCCGGTTGCACCGCGGGCCGACCCCACCCATAGCCTCATGCCGCCGAGTCGCGATTCGATCAAACAACCAGGGCGATCCTATGCGCCGGCACGGCGCGATGCATCAAGGCCGCGTGAAGCCCCTGCCCCGTAAGTTGTCAACGGTTGGCCGATGATTCTTCTGCCCGAAGATCGGGTTGGGGATCGGTTAGACGAGGCCGGTGCGCGGCCCGTGGTTCTCGCTAGAGTTCGCGTTCCCATCCGGAACAGATCCGGGGTAGCTCAACCGGCAGAGCGTTCGGCTGTTAACCGAAATGTTGTGGGTTCGAGTCCCACCCCCGGAGCTGCAATGCGATCTCGACTGACCGTGGCGGAGCTCGAGGACTGGGAG